>JAUHXX010000030.1 GCA_030426825.1 Bacteroidia bacterium
ATGGATAGGTTCTGGAGCTCTTCCTTCAAAACCTGGATTGTGCTCTGCATGTAAAAAAGTAATATCGGGTAGCAATCTTCTCATTACCGACTGGCCAGCTCCAAACATAGCATCAAAAGCGAAATTCATTTTTGAATTCCTAATCGCCTCCATATCAAAGTTAGCTTCTACATGATCTAAATACATTTGCTCTAAATCAACCGTTTTAATTAGACCCTCTTTTTTAGCTGCGACTAGAGATATTTGAGCTAAATTAAGATTGTTCTCTGAAGGGATAATCTGTTCGATTTCATCCACTTCTTCAGGAGACAATGGACCTCCAAAATCACCTTTCAATTTATAGCCGTTATAAGATGGCGGATTATGACTTGCCGTAATTACAACACCCAAAGATGCCTTTAACTCTCTGGTACCATAAGAAACCATTGGGGTAGAAACAAATCCTTTATCAGATTGATAAACCGTAATTCCACTATTCACAAACACTTTCACAACCGTTTCAACGAACATTGCTCCACCAAATCGGCAATCATGTCCGATAACTACTGATGGATTATCAAAGTTTTTTCTCAACCACGCAGCAACCGCAATGGATACGCGCGCAACATTATCTACTGTATATTCTTTAGCAATGATTGCTCTCCAACCATCTGTTCCGAACTTAATCTTAGTCATTCTTAGAGTTTTCTAATCAAAGCCGCGAATTTAGTAAATTTAAAGAGCTTCAAGCTCTGCAAAACGGAATAAAAACTACAATTTTTGTAAAAATTGCATGGTATCTACCCCATCTGCATAATCAGAAAGCGAAGGATTTTGTGATTGCCCTATGGGCGTGTAATTTTCACCGATTACAACTTGGATGTTTTCTTTGTTCTCTTTGATGAAGTCTTCTACTTCCACGGTATCTTTATATCTCACGTAATGCAGCATCCCAAGAGGTGAATTGATAGAACGATCTTCTTTCAATAAAATGAATCCGTTATCCAGCAATTCCTCCTGATTCATTAAATAAACCGCTTTGTTATAATCGTAATTATTGGCGTATTTATTGTGATTCACAACATCTGAATACGCATAAATCGCTTCAAAAAAACGATCCAAAATAAAATCTTCTGGAATCCATATTTGAGAAATATTCCGACATCCTAAACCATAATAATTAAAGATATCTTCGCCCAATTTTGACAATTCTTCTTTTGATTCATTCCCCGTTAAAACTGCGATAGAATTTCTGTTTTTTCTAATGATATGGGGATGTTTACTAAAATAAGTTTCAAAATATCTGGCAGAATTATTTGAACCTGTTGCAATTACCGCATCAAAATTCTCAATTTTAGATTCAGAGATGTCCACGTAAGTTTGAATATCCTCATTAAACAATGCCAGTGTCTTAATTATTGCTGGAAAAAGATGTTTATCATCAGAAGATAATTTCACTACAGCCGTGTGACCTGCTAAAAAAACGGAAATAAAATCATGAAAACCAACTAAGGGAATGTTTCCTGCCATGATGATTGCCACTCTCTTGCGTTTTTCATCTTTAAGTTGGTAACCAGAAAGCCATTGATTCAGATTTTCTTCGGTCAACCAAGACGAAATTCCTTTAAACGCCCTTCTCACTTCTGCTTCTTTGAACCAACCGTTGTAAATATGAACAGTTTTAACCAACTCATTCAAGTCTTGATACTCTTCAGCATTGATGCCCAATTCATAACCTGGCCATTCGTTATTTTGAGCCAAATTATCTAGAATAGTACCCAGTTTTATTAAAATCTCTTTCTTTTCTTTCAATATCATCTTCAGACGAATTATATTTGCAAAAATAAAATGAAAATCAAGTAATGGCAATTATTATTACAGATGAATGCATAAACTGTGGAGCTTGCGAGCCAGAATGCCCGAATAACGCGATTTACGAAGGTGGTGCAGAGTGGAGATATTCAGACGGAACCTCTTTAACAGGAATGGTTCAATTACCAAATAGGGATGTAACTGTTGACGCAGATGCAGATATGGAGCCAGTTGACATGGATGTCTATTTTATTGCACCCGACAAATGTACCGAGTGTAAAGGATTCCATGATGAGCCTCAATGTGCGGCTGTTTGTCCTGTAGATTGTTGTGTAGATGATGAAGACATTAGAGAAACGGATGAGGAATTACTTGCTAAAAAGGATTTTATGCACTTAGATTAATCAGTGCATTGTTAATATATTCAATAAACTCTCTTCCTTTCGAAGGGAGTTTTTTTTTACTTTCGAGCCATGGAATCAGAAGATCACAGAAAAAAAATTGAAGTTTGTTTTTCTCCTTACCTATTTTCTCTGTACAAAGAGGAATTTGATATTATTGTTGTAATTGATGTGTTGAGAGCAACTTCAGCCATTTGTGCTGCATTTCAGAATGGCGTGAAAGAACTCATCCCTGTCTCAACTATTGAAGAAGCAAGAGATTATCAAAAAAAGGGATTTCTTGTTGGGGCTGAACGAAAAGGGCAAATAGTTGATGGATTTGATTTTGGTAATTCGCCCTATTCGTATATGATTCCAGAAGTAAAAAATCAAACGGTTGTTTTGAGTACTACGAACGGAACCAAATCAATTAACATAGCTAAAGAGGCAGGTCAGGTTGTAATAGGAGCTTTATCGAATTTAGATGCTTTAAACGAATGGTTAGTATTGCAAAACAAAAATGTGCTTTGCCTTTGCTCAGGATGGCAAAACAAGTTCAATCTTGAAGATACTATTTGCGCGGGCGCAATTTTAGACCACATGTTAGCAACGGGAAATTATCACTCTGAAGAAGATTCTTCAATTGCGGCTAAATATCTCTTTTTAAGTGCAAAAGACAATATCCTAGGCTATTTAAAGGCTTCATCTCACCGCAGACGATTAAAGAATTTAAACTTGAACGAAGACATTAAGTTTTGCTTAACGCCCAATACTGCTCCGGTAATTCCGGTACTAAAGGGTGATCGATTAATAGCTGTAAAATCAACAGTTGCCATTTAAATAATATGAACCGAGCCATAATTTCTTTATCAGCTTGCTTTTTTATTATTCTGTTTTCATGTGCAGATAAAAGTATTACTACAGCTAATACTGATGGAGAAGATTCTTTAAACTACCTGTCGAGCGATATTGTCATAAAATATAGTAACGCTGGGGGCATGAGCCCATTTTCTGAGAATATTTTCATTAGCAATGATAGTGCAAGCTGGAAATATGGTCGTTATCGTGAACAGATTATTTTAGCTTGGGTTCCTCAACCAAATGATATTGAATCTATAATTCAAGTTTTAAACGATAATAAATATTCCAAAATCCAATCTGATCGGAAGGAAGAAGTCTACGATCGTGGTGGAATGCATATAAAAATTAGTTATCAGAATCAAATGATCGATTTGAACAACTCGGGTTTAAATTTTATTAAGCAGGAGTGGCAAGAAAACTTCAGGGCGATTCAACAATACATCAATGATTATGTTCAAGGAGAGGTAGAAAAACAAATGTTGACGCTTGAATTCGTTCAAGCCCCATCTGCTCAAAACAGTGCTGAACCTGTCAAAGTTTGGTTGAACAATCAACTTTTTTATGATTCAAAAGAACAACAAAACCAAGCTCCTCAGAGTATTAACATTTATCCAGGTGTAAATAAATACGAATGGACGCTATATTATGCGGATTCTGTAGGATTCAATAACCGACCAGTCAGAAAAAATGGAGGTGAATCTAAATTTGACGCCGCTCAAAGCTCAAAGAGCATTACGTTAGAAATTGTTGAAAGTGAGATTATTATGAAAGTAGATTAAAATTCTCTTTCAGAAATACATTTGATTCTTACGATATCTCCTAAACCACAAGTACTAGCTCCTGAAGCCGGCTTAGAGTCTAACCAAACTAACATCCCTTCTTCGTAATCAAGACCAGGAAATTCTGAAAGATTTGTTGCTTCTAACTTTGAACCATCTTCTAATTCAAAAACGATACCACATGAGTCGGTATCTGAAAAGTCACGTACAATTGCTTTATCTGAATTGTTTGGGCATCCATTATTCTTGTTACAAGCCGTAAGAGTTGCAATTCCGCAGGTGATTAAGCTTAAAGCAATGTATTTTTTCATCTTAATTTTATTCGGTCCTAAAAAGGAAAAGTTTGAGTTCAATGATAAATATACGGATTTTTACGAATTATGTTCCAGAGTATGTTTCAATCCCATCTTCTGTCACTAAATAGGTTTTTTGCACACCAGCTCTTCTTGAAAACAATACATCAAATTGAATATCCTTTTCTACCTTCATGATTAACCTGGCGTAATCGGGATAATTTTCAGCATCAAGATCTGCCTTACAGTTAGTACATTGAAAGGTAACAAGTTCTCCGTTCTCGAAGGCATTAGCAGGACTGTGTTTATAGCTATAATTCCCCACTGATGTGGACATCATAATTTCGCCCATATCACCGTTAGATCTTTTGGTTAATAGAATAATTTCGTTGTTTTTATCTAGTTTGGAATCGCAGTGTGGACAGTGAAAGTCATATTTTTGTATCATGGTTTGAGGATTTATTCGGTACTATAATATACCACTATTTTCGGATAAAAACAAGATTAAATAATTATTTCACTATCCCTAACTTCACTCTGATACTTGCCACCTGGGTATCGGTCATTATAATCAAAGTTTAGCCAAATAAAGCCCTTACCATCTAAGTAATAATTGATAGCATTACCTTTCGACTCTTCAACAAAATAAACACTTTTAATCAAATAAACTATTGTCTCTAAATCTTCTTCACTACCAAATTTAACCTCTGGATATAAATGTCCAATTTGATCTCCATTGGATTGTTCTACTGTAGTTCGAACCAACCTTACCTCTCCCCCTATTGCTTTTATACATGCAGCCATCATAATAGAATAATCATCACAATCTCCTTTAAAAAACTCATCATACTGTAATTGACCTAATGTTTCAGAGGCTTTTGAGTAATAATCTTCATTTGCTGGATCATAGACATACTTCCATTGACCGTAAATTTCTTTAAAAACACTGAAAAATTGCACCCATTTTCTTTTTGGCGATAAGTGTCGTTGCTCATCAAAATACTTTATTGCAATACTTGCTGCATAGTTACGCAGATCTGGGTTTGTATAATCAATTGCTGCTCGTAACTCTTTTTCTTTTCTAAACTCACCTGCTCCTTGCACAAAATCTTGCTCAAAGGAATCTCCTGACAATCTAAACAAAAAGGAATAATAATCTTCCTTTAAATCACCAACTGTGTATGTTCCAGCGAAATTAGTGATGGTCAAAACAATTAGAGAAGTGACCACTAACCCAATTACAATGATTCTGAACTTTTTTAGAAGGTAATAGAGCAAAAAGAAAATAGCTAAAAACAAAATAATGTAGTCTAACTTTATCAAAGAATCACCCAAATAAAATTCTAGTTTGGGCATAAACTTGTATAGAAAAATGAAGAGCGGCATAGTTATCACCGCAGAAACCCCTCCTAAGACCAAAATTCCATAACCAAAGTTCTTATCGGCCTCAGGTCTTTTTTCTGAAGACGTACTCTCTTTTTTAATTGGGGATGGTTCTTGATGTTCTTCCACGTATCTAAAATAACTATTGCCTTTCAATAAAGTAACAGCTAAATGTCATTTTATGTTAAAAAAAAAGAAGCCCATTCTTCAATGAGCTTCTTCGTTTTTCATTTCAAAAGTTGATTTTGAACTTATGCTTTCATATCTAATCACGGGAGTGAATAAAAAAGGGTTGGGTTAAGGTGAAAATAATTATCTTTAGGGCTCTTATTTTAAACCTAATTTAATCAAGATAAAATGAAAAACATCACAGTAATTGGAGCAGGAACAATGGGTAACGGAATCGCACATACCTTTGCTCAATTTGGTTATCAAGTTTCACTAGTAGACATCTCACAAGAAGCTTTAGATAAAGCGATTGCTAAGATTTCTAAGAACCTAGACCGAATGGTTGCCAAAGAGAAAATTACTGAAGATGACAAAACTTCTACTCTTGCAAACATTAAAACCTTAACCAGTTTGGCTGAAGGAGTGGCTAATGCTGAATTAGTTGTTGAAGCTGCTACAGAAAATGTCGATTTGAAACTTAAAATCTTCAAGGATATTGATCAAAACACTTCGGACAACTGCATTCTTGCAACGAATACATCTTCGATTTCAATCACGAAAATTGCTGCTGTTACATCCAAACCAGATAAAGTGATTGGTATGCACTTTATGAATCCGGTTCCAGTAATGAAGTTAGTAGAGATTATTAGAGGCTACTCTACTTCAGATGCCGTGACAGAAGAAATTATGGCAGTTTCTAAAACCTTAAGCAAAGTTCCTGTAGAAGTCAATGATTATCCTGGATTTGTTGCTAATAGAATATTAATGCCAATGATTAACGAGGCTATAATTACTTTAAATGAAGGTGTTGCAGGAGTTGAAGAGATCGACACAGTGATGAAACTAGGAATGGCGCATCCAATGGGACCGCTACAATTAGCTGACTTTATTGGATTAGATGTTTGTTTAGCAATCATGAATGTATTGTATGAAGGATTAGGAAATGACAAATATGCTCCATGCCCATTATTGGTAAATATGGTAACTGCTGGTAAAAAAGGTGTAAAATCTGGAGAAGGATTCTATTCTTGGAGTCATGGTACAAAAGACCTTATAGTTGCTGACAACTTCAAATAAGTTATTTTTTAAAGGTAAATTACCCCTATGAAAAAAGTAGTATTCGTACTTTGCCTTGCTTCCTCGTTTTGTTCCTATGGTCAAATTAAATTTGACAAGGATGAATTGTTGAGTAATTTGGTTGGTACGATTGAAAGTGACCGACCGGGGCAAGCGCTGAATGCCACAACTTGTGGAGTTCTTGCCTTTCAAATTCAAACGGGATTTAATTATACGAGTTTAGATTTTCCTTTTGGTGGGAGTTCTAAAAATCAAACAGTACCCACAAACATTAGGTTTGGAATAACGGATGTTTGGGAGTTAAACACCAGTTTTTCATTTACGAATCAGATTTTCAACAATGGCTTAGGCCCCACAACTGTCAACGGATTCCCAAGTCCAGAAATAGGTTTGCGAGCAGCATTTTTGAAAGGAGATCGCTGGAAGCCCTATTTAGCCATTCAGGCTAATATGTCAATCCCATCAAAACGCGGAACCTATCAGCAGCCAGGATTAGGAAGCTCATTTTACTTGGTCACATCCAATCGATTTAAACACATATCAATAAATACAACTACAGGAATTAGCTACTCTGGATTCGGGGGTAATGCTGCAAACTACCCTTATGTTTTAAATATTGGAACCATGCTCACCAGTAAATTGGGAACTTTTGTTGAGGCATTTGGAAGCTTTAATAATTCAACGCTTAACCTAGATGGCGGATTTTCTTACTTAGCGACTCCAAATCTACAATTAGATTTATTTGGAGGATGGCTGGGAGATTCGAATTGGTTCGCTGAAATAGGTTTTTCTTGGCGATACAGTTTCTTTCAAAAGATGGTCGGAAAAAACATCAAAGAGATAGATTCAATTTTGAATTGATACTGATTTCTTTTGAAGGTACGTTTTACTTAAATAACTGGAATTACGCGGCTTTTAGAGATTTTATAACTTCACACCCATTACCCATTCGACCGCTCCTCGACTTCGCTCGAAGATTTGCTCAGGGTAAACTGCTCTACTTCGACAGGCTCAGCACAGGCATGGGTGTTCATAACTTCACGCCCATTACCCATTCGACAAGCTCAGGGTAAACTGCTCCATGGGTGATCATAACTTCACGCCCATTACGCAAACATCATCAAGTTGATTGATTTCTCCTTTCCACTCGTTGAACTCGTTTTTCAATAATTCATGCTGTTGCTCAAATGGTGCTTCTGAAACTTTCACCAACAATTCTTGGAATCTTCGTTGTGAATATTTCTTACGTCTCTCACCTCCAAACTGATCTGGATACCCATCAGAAGACAAATAGACTACATCATTTTCTTCAGTAATGTGTTCATGACATGTAAAATGTTTAATTGTGAAATCACTTGCACTTACTCCCGATTTATCTCCTTTAAGCGTAATTAATTCTCCTGCACGGACAACATGTAAATTGATATTTGCACCAGCAAATTCAATCAATTGATTTTCATTATCGTACACACAAATACCAAGGTCCATTCCATCCTCTACGTCATTGTTTTCGGCTTCTTCGTCAGCACCGAAGGCAAATCTTAAACCTGCTCTCAAAAAAGCCAAAATCATTGATGGATCTGTCAAGCCTTTCTCATTGACCGCTTGGTCAAGAA
This sequence comes from Bacteroidia bacterium, assembly GCA_030426825.1. Classification (GTDB taxonomy): domain Bacteria; phylum Bacteroidota; class Bacteroidia; order Flavobacteriales_D; family Crocinitomicaceae; genus Paracrocinitomix. Next base: position 8,349 of record JAUHXX010000030.1, read on the forward strand.
TGTTTTTACCAATAATACTCATTAAAGCTCCCGGAACACCGTGACCTGTACAATCTACTACAGCAAAAAAGACCTTTCCAGCCGATCGCTCAACCCAATAAAAATCTCCACTTACAATATCTCTCGGTTTATAGAAAACGAAGTTATTTGGCAACAATTGAGACATAAAACTCTCCGAAGGCAATATTCCTCTTTGAATTCTTTTGGCGTAGTTAATACTCGCCATGATGTCTTTATTTTTCTGAGCCAATTCCGTTGTTCGCTCTTCTACTTTTTGCTCTAAGGTATCATACAAATTGGCGTTACTAATCGCGGCAGAAGTATATGAGGCTAGTGTTTTTACTAAGGCCAAATGGTACGGCGTATAAGCTCCTATTTTAAAGCTTTGCACTGTTAACACGCCTACAACGCCCTCATCATCATGTAATGGATAAAATATCAATGAATTAGGCATTGCACCCAACGGAACTTTAATCTCGCTCACATATTTGCTATACTCATTGACATTGTCGTTCAAGAAAATCTCTTTGTCATTTTCAACGCACCAAACAGAATAATTGTCTTTATCTTCCATTGAAATAGAAAAAGGTTCATCCCGTTGTCCATTTCCATTTCAAATTTATATTCAATTTCGTTTTTGTCTTTATGATACAAACGAACTCCAAAGACTTCAGCATCCATCAACTTTACTACACTTTCATATAGTGATTGGTAAATATCCTCCATTTCTAAGCTTGAAGAAATGGTAACACCCAATTCACTCAATAATTTAGTATTCTCAAAATTTAACTGGAGTTCTTCTTTTTGTTGAGTTACCTCTTTCGTTCGTTCAGCAACTCGCTCTTCCATGTTTTCATACAGTCCAGCATTTTCAAGGGCGATAGCCACATAAGTAGCCAAAGTCCGAACGATATTCATTTCTTCTTCTCCATAAGCGTGTTTAGCCATGGTTTGAACTGAAATAACGCCCATTGTTTTCCATTTGGAAATTAGTGGCATATAAATAATCGAATTGGGTTGATCTCCTTGCACTGGTGAAGCATCTTCTCCCGTAACGGCATTCCGCTCAATCTCATCACCAACAACGATTTCTTTATTCTCTAAAAAACACTTAACTGCAATTCTGTTCTTATTTTCAAGGTCGTAATTAAAACTTGGTAATTTGTTTCCTCTTTCAATTGGCTCTGGGAAGAATAAAAAGTTATCTGTTTCTTGATAAATACCAATACCCAAGTTTTGAGCATCCATCATTTTATTTACGTTTTCATAAACCTTTTCAATGATGTCTTTAACGGATAAGGTAGAAGTTATTTGACGGCCAATCTCATTTAACAGTATAGTTCTGTCATGTGATTTCTGTAATGCCAATTGCGCCTGGTGAATATCTGAAATATCAGTAGCTACACTCACGTAACTCATAATCTCACCTGCATCATTTAATAAAGGAGTCACACTGATTGAAATCCAGTATCCTGATCCATCTTGACGGTGAAAACTAGATAATTCCATGGTAAACACTTCACCACCTTTAAAATTTCGTTCTAACTCTTTTTCTTTTTCTTTCGGAAGTTCGGGTCCGTTGTAAAATTCAAGAAAATATTTTCCCTTGACATCTTTTAAGGTAAGTCCAGTTAATTTTTCAAATCCCTGATTCACCCATTCTACTTTAATCTCTTTATCGAAAATAACAATGGAATTAGTTGTATGGCTCGTAGCCAGTGACAACACACGAAGTTCTTTTTCCTTTTTATTAATATACCGCAGACGAAGAATCATCAAAATCACCAAAACGGTGACAAATACCAAAATCCCGATAATGATGTTCCTATTTAGTTTTTCATTTTCAATCTCAAGACTGTGATTCTTTTGCTCTTCATTTAATCGCTGGATTTCGTTCTCACTAACCATTTTCTCATAGTTAGTTTGATATTTTTTGTTCTGCTCTTTTATTTGATTTGAATTCAACGAATCTTTGAAAGTCGTATATTTTATAAGCGTTGTATAGGTCTTTTTATAATCTCCGGTTGCATCATAAATCTCAATTTGAGATTTATAATTATCCATTTTTTCTTTGGTCAAATTGAGTTTGTTAGCAATTTCTAACCCCTTTTCAGTGGCCTCGATAGCAGAATAATAATCACCTGACATCATGTACACCATGGCCAATTGTGAATAGGTATAAGACTCAAATCTCGGGGATTCCTGAACTTCACGGGTTCCTAATCCATCTAGATAAATTTGTTCTGCTATTTTATAATCACCGTTTAGCCTATGGTACATTCCCAACGAGAGATGCAGTCCAACATTTTCCCCGGTTAACTTCCCTCCCTCATACAAGCTATTGACACGACCGAAATAATCTTTAGCCAAATCCATTTCATCAATTTCAAGATATAAATCCCCTAGATAAGAATATAGATTTGCCAGCTTATCATATTGTTTTCTTTGCTGCGCTATTCGAATGGACTTATTGTAATAATCAATTGAAGCGTCATTATCACCCATTAAATGCTTCAAAAAGCCAAACGATTGATAAATTTCGAGTAAAACGTCTGTTTTATGAAGTTCTTCTGCAATTTCTAAAGCCTTAGAGAGGTGGTTTATCCCTTCATAATAATTGAGGTAATAATCTGTATAGTAGTGTGAAATTGCTTTTTGTGCAAACATTTCTCCTTCAGGATAATCTGCAGACTTAGCCATCTCGAGAGATTTTTGAGCATACTCTAATCCCAGTTCATAATTGCTGTACTCATTGGCAAAAGAAATTTCTAGTAAAACATCTGCTTTATCTGCCTTAGATTCTAAACCAATCAATTGTTGAATCAATGAATCGATTAGTGCTTCGCTGTCATCTTGTGCCTTAGCGGTCATACCATTGAATAAAAAAATCAATAGCAGAAGCTTTAGATAATAAGTAGGTATTTGAGTGGCTTTGTTCATCAAACTAATGAGGTTATCTAATATAGTTAATAAATCAACTCCACATCATTAGTTTAGACGAACCATAAAAAAAACCTGCTCAATTTACTTGAACAGGTTTTTAAATTAACTGAGAAGAACTATTTATTCTCCAATAACTTCAAAATTGAATGATTTAATAACCTCTTTGTGTAAGTTAGCAGTAGCAGTGTATGCTCCAACTTCTTTTACAGGTTCTTGATCAATTTTCAATGATTTTCTGTCAATCTCAACACCTTCAGCTTTAAGCGCATCAGCAAGAGCGATAGTTGTAACAGAACCAAAGATTTTTCCGCTTTCACCAACTTTCGCAGCTACTTTTACAGTTAAACCTTCAAGTTTAGCTGCAATTGCTTCAGCTTCTTCTTTTACTTTTGACTCTTTGTGAGATCTTTGTTTCATTACTTCGGCATGTGCTTTCTTAGCTGATTCAGTAGCAAGAGATGCATATCCTTGCGGAATCAAAAAGTTTCTTCCGTATCCCGCTTTCACAGTTACGACATCATCTTTATATCCTAATTTATCTACGTTTTTCTTTAATATAACTTCCATGATATATGGATTAATTCGTTAAACAATTACTTCATCAAATCAGCAACATAAGGTAAAATAGCTAAGTGTCTAGCTCTTTTCACTGCCTTATTTACTTTCTTTTGGAATTTTTGTGAAGTTCCAGTTACTCTTCTTGGTAAAATCTTACCTTGTTCGTTGATGAACTTTAATAAGAAATCTGGATTTTTATAATCTATATATTTGATTCCACTTTTCTTGAAACGACAGTATTTGTCTTTTTTAATTTCAATGTTGATGGGAGTTAAATATCTAATATCTGATTGTGCCATTTTATAAATTTCAATTAATTAAACACTACGCTTCAGCTTTCGCCGCGTTTCTAGTTTTTTCAGCAAATGCAACGTGATCTTTCTCCATTCTTACAGTTAAGAATCTCATGATTCGTTCATCTCTTTTAAATTCAACCTCTAATTTCTTAATTAGAGTTCCGTCGTTTTCAAATTCAACTAAATTGTAAAAGCCAGTCGATTTCTTTTGGATTTGATAAGCAAGCTTTTTCAATCCCCAGAATTCGTTGTGTTTAATTTTACCACCATTTTTAGTGATATAATCTTCATAGACTTTTACTGCTTCCTTTGCCTGTTCTTCAGACAAAACGGGAGTTAAAATGAAAACAGTTTCGTACCTATTCATATTTGTTTTTATTAAAATTAGGGTGCAAAGATACTGTTTTTATTCGGATTCCAAAGGATTTTTGTGTAATTCCGAATTTTTTGAATTCTAGAAGCCCTAATGTTAATAAATCTCCTTCAATTGCTCACAAATTTGAGCGTAGAATAGATATATTTGTCTATCAATTTTGAGTATGAGTAATTTCGTAGTATCTGCAAGAAAATATAGACCCCAAACATTCGATTCTGTAGTAGGACAAGGTGCTATCACCACTACCCTTAAAAACGCGATCAAGAATGATCATTTGGCTCAAGCCTTTTTGTTTTTTGGGTCAAGAGGAGTTGGAAAAACGACTACTGCTCGAATTTTAGCCAAAACATTAAACTGTCTTAATCTTGGAGATAATATTGAACCTTGCAATGAATGCGAATCGTGCACTTCGTTTAATGAAGGACACTCGTTTAATATTTTAGAGTTAGATGCGGCTTCAAACAACTCAGTTGATGATATTCGAAATTTAATTGATCAAGTTCGAATCGCACCTCAAATAGGAAAACATAAAATCTTTATCATTGATGAGGTTCATATGCTATCTACCTCAGCCTTCAATGCTTTTTTAAAGACCCTTGAAGAGCCGCCAGAACATGCTGTTTTTATTCTAGCAACAACCGAAAAACACAAGATTTTACCAACCATTTTATCGCGTTGTCAGATTTTCGATTTTCACAGAATTCAAATCAATGACATTGTTGGACATTTGATGAAAATTGCCAAGAACGAAAAAATTAAGGTTGAAGAGAAAGGATTGCACGTCATTGCACAAAAAGCTGATGGCGCCTTAAGAGATGCGCTCTCCATTTTTGACCAAATCGTTTCTTTTTCTAACAATAATGTGAGTTACGAGGCTGTTCTTCAAAATTTAAATGTTCTTGATTACGAATACTATTTTAAAATCACTGATTTTTCATTGGAAGGAAACATACCTGAAAATCTGTTGATTTACAATGAAATTTTAGAACACGGATTTGACGGAAGTCAATTCGTTCTGGGATTGGCCGAGCACTTACGTAATCTGCTGGTTTGTAAGGACCCTAAAACTCTTGATTTGTTGGATATCCCGGGAGACTTGAAACAGAATTATCTAGATCAATCTGCTAAATGTTCACAAGACTTATTAATGACGGGAATTGATTTAATGCGCGCAACTGAATCCAATTACAAGGCAAGCAAGAATAAGCGACTGCATGTTGAATTATGCTTAATGAAAATGAGTAGCATTGCATCTACCCTAACCCAAAAACAGGCGGTATCTTAAGTTATAGAGAAATAGAAATATTGCCTTACCCGGGTCAAAACGAACCTAAGGAATTAAAACCTGCTGTGAAAGAGGCTAAAGTAGCTGTTCAAAGTCACACAAGTTATTCCAAACCTGAAGCATCTGTGACCGCCGCTCCTGTTGAACGGAAAAAGACGATTCAGCTCTCTGGTGCGAAATTGAGCTCTAAGAATCTGGGTATTGAGTCAATCCTTAATCCTAAGCAGAAAAAATCTAACAACCAAAAATCAAGTATCCTTCAAGAAAAGAATGAAAAATATTCACCAGATGAATTTGATCATGCCTGGAAGGAATTTGCTTTAGGAGTTAAAAGAGAAAAGAAAGACAGCTTGTTTACCACTTTAATGAGTTGTGAAAAAAATGTGGATTCGCAGCACATGATAAAGATGTTAATTCAAAATACGATTCAAGAAACTGAATTAGACTTGATAAAAGGCGATTTAGTTCGTTTTTTAAGAGAGAAACTACAAAATACCAATATCGATTTAAGCTATACCATAACCGAAACAAAATCGGTAGCTGTGATGGATAGCAAAGGTACTTTTGATAAGCTTGCAGAAGAAAATAGCTCCCTAAACAAGTTCAGGAAGCTATTCAATTTAGATATAGAGTTTTAATTATTTTTTGGCTCCTAGCATTTCATCTGGATTAGCAGATACTGATGCTTTTTCCACTCTCAATTTCCCAGCTCCTTCAGTTGAAATCAATACGGTATTCTCATTAATTTCTAATACTTTTCCGTGAATTCCACCAGTGGTTACAATTTTATCACCTGTAGCTAAACCTTCTCTGAACGCTTTAGCTTCTTTTGATCGTTTAATTTGTGGACGTAACATGAAAAAGTAAAATACCAATCCAATTAAACCAAACATTAAAATTTGATTCATAAACATTCCTTCTGGCGCTTTTTCAGCCAATAACATAAATTCCATTTTCATAATTATTTTCTTTTTACCACTCCTGTCAATGTTAATTCTGACAATGAGGGATTCGTATTTGCTTCAACTCTTACGTTTTTTCTCACATTTCCAATTCTATCTTGAGAATCAAAAACTACTTTTATTTCACCTGTTCCTCCTGGCTCAATTGGGTTCTTAGGCCAATCTTCTGGAACTGTACATCCACATGATCCTTTAACATTTACCAAAATCAAATTTTGATCACCCGTGTTTTTAAATTTAAAGGTGTGCCTTACCTGCTCGCCTTCCTCAACAATTCCAAAATCGTAGTCCATTTTTTCAAATGACATTTCAGTGGGATTATCAATATAAGCCGCGTAATCTGTTCTTCTTTGATCTGTATCAGTTTCACTGTTAGAAGTACAAGCAAATCCGAATAAAAGTAAACCGATATAAACTATCATTTTTTTCATATTCTATTAATTTATTAGTCCTCTTCCTATTTTCTTTAGTTTTCCGTCTTTTTCCAGCATATCTACTGCTTTATCTAAAATCCCATTGATGAAAACTTGGCTCTTTGGGGTGCTATAGAATTTAGATATTTCAATGTATTCATTCAATGTCACTTTTTTTGGAATAGATGGAAGCTCTGTTAATTCAGTCAAAGCCATTTTCAACAAAATGATATCCATTTTCGCAATTCTATCCAATTCCCAATTCTGAGTTAGTTCGTCAATGAGTTTTGCATTTCCATCATCTTTTTTAATGGTTTGGCGAATTAACTTTTGAATGAAATCCTTTTCGTCATCCCCTTCTTTATACAAAGGAAGAATCGCATCATTTTCAGTTGAGTCTTCTGTTACTCCCTTGATTGTTTTTAACACCATTGAGCAAATCAAATCAATATCATCTAACCAATAAATGCTTTCATTCTCAAAAAAGTCATGCAACAACGAAAAGTTTGCGATTTCTTGTTTGAAAATATCAATTGCAAATTTCTTTTGGATTTCGAAATTGGCCTCTTCCAACGCCATATATTCCTCAAAAGCTGGAGTTTCAGAGATATGCACGAACAATTTTCTCATGAGGTCATTCTTCACAGCACCACCCCAATTGATCTTTAAATTTTCAGAATTCTTTCTCAACTCAATATTATTGGCAAAGTGCTTGAATATGGCGTTATCAACAAAATTTCTGTTTGGAGTTAGATCTTCCTCTGAAGGTCTGATTTTTCTTTGTCTGTCTTCAATTCTTCGCTCAGCAAAAGTCACAACTTCTTCAAAGGATAACAAAAAGTATAAGTACAACTCATACATTTTATCAATCGATCGAATCAGTTCTTTTTCAGCCGCATGAGGTTCTTTGTTCTCAGTCTGAAAATAAGCGTATAAAATTTGTAGTACCTTAATTCTAAGGTGTCTTCTGTTGAGCATTATGTTATAAAGGTAATTTTACTTTTCCGATTGCTGAAATTCGTTCTTCAGCCATTTTGTTCGCAATTTTATAAGTAGGTGTTCCGTCCGCGTTTGAACGGTTAATAATTTCTAATGTTCTATCGTAAATTTCTGATGCTTTGCTCATAGCCCACTCTGAACTTAAGCCTTTCACTTCAGCATAGCAGTTAATTACTCCTCCAGCATTCAACATAAAATCAGGAACGTAAACCATTCCTTTTTCACGAACGATTTCTCCGTGAATTGATTCATCCGCTAGTTGGTTGTTGGCCGCACCAGCGATAATTGAGCACTTTAATTGAGCAAGCGTATTGTCATTCACAGTGGCACCTAGAGCACATGGCGCATAAATATCCATGTCAATTCCATAAATTTCATCTAATCCAACTACAGTTGCACCATATTCGCTTGAAACTCTTTTTAAGGTGTCTTCATGGATATCTGAGATAAAGATCTGAGCGCCCTCATCTTTAAGGTGTTTTACTAAATACTCTCCAACATGTCCAACGCCTTGAACCGCAACTTTTTTACCTGAAAGAGAATCTGACCCGTATTGTAATTTCGCAGCTGCTTTCATCCCCATATAACAACCATAGGCTGTCACTGGTGATGGATCTCCAGATTTTCCTGGTAAACCAACCACATTATTTGTTTCCATATTCACCCAAGTCATGTCCTGAGGAGAAATTCCTACATCTTCTGCAGTAATGTATTTACCACCTAAACTTTCAACAAATTTTCCAAATCTTCTGAATAAAGCCTCTGACTTTTGTTTTCTGGCATCCCCAATAATTACGGCTTTACCACCTCCCAAATTCAATCCTGAAATTGAATTTTTATAAGTCATTCCTCTTGACAATCTTAAAACATCATTCAATGCTTCTAATTCATTGTTATATGCCCACATTCTTGTTCCACCTAATGCTGGACCGAGAGTTGTGTTATGAACTGCGATTATAGCTTTTAGTCCAGTTGCATTATCATTGCAAAATAATAATTGCTCGTGGTTATATTTAGACATGCGCTCTACGACAGGATTTTCTGCCAGTGCCGTTTCTTTAATATCTTTTACTTCGAACATAAATGAGGTGGTTTACATTATTATACTAAATCTTAATACTAACTTTGACCAGATTTTAGGCCTCTAGCTTATCGTTAGGCAGGCACAAAAGTACTAAATTTTAAATGTCTTCATTATCCTATTTAAATAAATATTTGATCAAATATAAATGGCATCTCATACTTGGGGTGGTTTTTATTATTGGCCAAAATATTTTCAAAATTGAGATGCCGGGTATTCTAAGAGACGCGGTGAATGAAATTATATTGGATGAAGGACCTAATAAAGGAGCAACGCCTCTAGTTAAAGGTCTAAAAGCGTCCGGACTTTTTGTACTATTTTCGGTAATTGCGGGTGTATTTCTTTTCTTGCAAAGACAAACAATCATCAGAACATCAAGATACATTGAATACGATTTAAAAAACGAAATATACCAGCAATATCAAAGGCTGTCTTTTAATTTCTATAAGAAAAACTCTACTGGAGATTTGATGAACAGAATTTCTGAAGATGTCTCCAAGGTTAGAATGTATTTAGGTCCAGCAATTATGTATACCATTAATTTGGTGTTTCTATTTGCCTTTGCACTCTACAAAATGTTGTCCACCAACCCTGAACTTACCATGTATGTGTTGGCGCCGCTTCCAATCATGTCGATTCTTATTTATTTTGTAAGTAGTATTCTAAATAAGAAGAGCGAAAAGGTTCAAAAACAACAATCGTATTTATCGACCATTGTACAAGAAACTTTCTCCGGCATCAGGGTAATTAAATCGCATGTTAAGGAGGCTGAAACTGAAGAAAGATTTAATGCTGAAGCCGAAGAATACAAGAGTCTATCAATGAAATTGGTGAGAACTCAAGCTTTCTTCATGCCGACAATTGTTTTATTGATTGGTGTGAGTACCATACTAACTGTATATGTAGGAGGCTTGCAAGCTCAGGCTGGAATTATTAAGCCAGGAGAGATTGCTGAGTTTGTGATCTATGTGAATTTATTGACTTGGCCGTTTGCTTCTGTAGGTTGGGTAACTTCTTTGGTACAACGTGCTGCAGCATCCCAAAAAAGAATCAATGAATTTTTGAATGAAGAAACTGAGATCTACTCTAAAACTGACACTCCATTCAGTTTCAAAAATGAAATTCAATTTGACAATGTAAAATTGACATTTGAAAACTCAGGAGTTGAAGCAATTAAAGGCCTGAACTTTACTGCTAAGAAAGGCCAAACAATAGGAATTATAGGCAAAACAGGATCTGGAAAATCTAGTTTGGCTTATTTAATCATGCGATTAATTGATCCCACTTCTGGAAAAATCATGGTAGACGGGATTGAGTTATCTGAAGTGAATTTAGAAGATTGGAGAAAGCATTTAGGTTACGTTCCACAAGAACATTTTTTATTTTCCGACACCATCAAAAACAACATTGCATTTGGTGTAGATGCCGATAAAATTTCTGATGAACAAATCATTGCAGCAGCAAAATCTGCTGGAATTCATGAAAACATCATGAACTTCCCAAATCAATATGAAACAAGATTGGGTGAAAGAGGTATTAACTTATCAGGAGGTCAGAAACAACGAATTTCAATTGCGCGTGCTTTAATCAAAAAACCAGAAATTTTGGTGTTAGATGATTGCTTGTCTGCTGTGGATAATGAAACTGAGGAAATCATACTGAGTTCAATCAAAGAAAATTTGGTGGATAAAACTGCCTTTATCATCTCACACCGAATTTCGAGCATTAAATATGCGGATACTATATTGGTGATGGAAGATGGAAAAATTATTCAAAACGGGAATCATGAATCCTTAATTGCGCAAGAGGGGCAGTACAAAGTAATTTTTGAGAAACAAGAATTACAAAATGAAAACGATCAATTATCATCATGAAAAAGAAATGGCCCTTAACGGATGAGCGTTTTTTTGGTATAGGAATATACCGTCCAAAAACAAGTCATAACATTGGAACTTTATGGCGAACTGCCTACATTTTAGGAGCTCAGTTCATTTTCATAATAGACGGTAAATACAACGGCCAAACATCCGACACCCAAAAAACTTGGTCAAAAATTCCGTTTTATAAATATGATGATTTCGACCATTTTTATAAGTCTCTACCCCACTCTTGTCAACTAGTTGGAGCAGAAATTTGTGATAATTCAACTCCTATTCGTAACTTTGTGCACCCTGATCGAGCGGCCTACTTATTAGGAGCTGAGGATACGGGTTTACCTGAAAAGGTTTTAAATAGATGCCACAAACTAGTTGCATTACCAGGCGAAAGCTCATTAAATGTATCGGTAAGTGG
>JAUHXX010000031.1 GCA_030426825.1 Bacteroidia bacterium
TCCTGATCAGCTCTTGGAGAGTGAATTGTTCGGTCATTTAAAAGGAAGTTTTACGGGTGCGATAAGTAATAGAGCTGGATTTTTTCAGGCAGCTGATGGAGGTACACTTTTTTTAGATGAAATTAGTAATACATCATTAGAAGTACAGGCGAAATTATTACGTGCAATCCAAGAAAAGGAGGTCACCCCTTTAGGAGGTACTAAAAGCCAAAAAATAGATGTAAGAATTGTTACTGCCACTAATGTTAATCTGCCAGAACTGATAAGACAGGGGAAGTTCAGAGAAGATTTATTTTATCGTTTGAATGTTATCACATTAGAAATCCCACCATTGAGAGAAAGGAATGGAGACATTGTTAAACTCATGAGGTTTTTTAATAAGAAATTCAGTTCAGAATCATCTAAAACCAAAATAAAATTTGATCGACAAGTCATTGACGTTATGAATAATTACTCCTGGCCAGGAAACGTAAGAGAGCTTGAGAACTTCGTTCAAAGACTAGTTGTTATGCATGACGAAGCTATCACTTTAAATGAGGTGCCGGATTATATGAAATCTAAAATTGATTCCAGCTTCTTAGATGAAACGGTAACTTTAACACTTAGGGAAATGGAAAAAAAATACATTCTTAAAGTTTTGGCGGCAAACAATGATAATAAAACTAAGGCAGCGCAAGTTTTAGGAATTGATCGAAAAACACTTCGAGAAAAGTTAAAGTAGCCCCGGTACCAAATCTCCCATAGCGGGTAATTTTTCCCCATTATTCTTGTAGACTTTTTTAAGGTATATCATAAGTGCTAAAACGCAATTAGCTGATAAACAGTTCTTTGTGTTGAAATTGAGCAGTACATTCTTGCACTTGGCACTCCTATTGCCTTATAGTTTCCAAAATACATGAAATGGAAACAAATTCAATATTACAAGACAAGAATTGGAAGGAACCAATTGAAGCTGAACAAGGGGATATTTTTTCAGAAATATATCAAATGGAGCTTAGAGTAATTATTCCTGATCACGGTTTATACATGGATAACAATGATGTGTTAAAAGACTATTGTTTAACCTATGCACAAACCGAAATTTGTAATCTGTAAATCTGTTTAAACCAATCAAAAACATTATGGAAACTTATAGAGAAGAGCCATCAAAAGCAAATTTTCCAATGAGCTCATTGGGTTCAAAGGTGAAATCGAACCAACACTCAAATAAAACTTCAGAGAGCGTTGATTTGAAGCTCAAAAACGAACCAAAACAAATTCAAAGAACACCTAAAGATTTGTGTTCTAACTGTGACCACGCAAGCAGTTGTGTATTGAAAAGTATTGAACGATTCACTTATCAATGTGAACATTACCAATAACGAATAAAATAAAACTATGGAAACAATTAAAACAAAACCGACAAAAACTGGCATGTATGAGAATGTACTTAGACAGTATAATCAAGCAGCCGATATTATGGGACTCCATGATGGTATTAGAAAAATATTAGTCAACACTAATAACGAAATACTGGTCAACTTTCCTGTTAAATTAGATGACGGGTCAATCGAAGTTTTTACCGGCTACCGAGTTCAACATAACAATGCGCTGGGACCATACAAGGGAGGATTGAGATATCATCCAACAGTTGATATAGATGCTGCAAGAGCATTGGCAATGTGGATGACCTGGAAAACGGCAATTGTTGGCTTACCCTACGGTGGCGGAAAGGGCGGAATTCAAATAGATCCGAGTAAATACAGTCAAAGTGAATTAGAAAGAATTACAAGAAGATTTACTTACGCCTTAGGTGACAACATAGGACCAGATTTAGATATTCCAGCACCGGATGTTAATACGAACGCTCGAATAATGGCTTGGATAGCCGATACCTACTCTTCTATCAAGTCACCATCTGTAAGACAAAAAAACATGCACGTGGTAACAGGGAAACCAGTTGGCTCTGGAGGACTAGAAGGAAGAGATCGAGCAACAGGATTTGGAGTGGTATGCAATATCAAAAAATGGGCGAAATCAGCTCAAAAAGAGTTAAACGGCATGACCTTCATTGTTCAAGGATTTGGAAATGTTGGTTATTGGGCATCCCATTTTTTAAGCAAAGAAGGGGCGAAACTACTTGCTGTGCAAGACGCAAGTGCCACAATTGCCAGTGCAGAAGGATTTGATCCTGACGATTTATTAAAGTATGCTGCTGAAAATGATGGAAATATCAAAGGATACGAACACGGTTCAGAATTAGAAGATCAACATTTTTTTGCAATAGACTGTGACATCATTATCCCTGCCGCTTTAGGAAATCAAATTACAGCGGATAATTCAATGCAAATTAAAGCAAAGGTGATAGCAGAAGGAGCTAACGGACCGATAAGTGTTGATGCAGAAAAGATCCTGTTAAGAAACGGAATCGAAATTATACCAGATATTTTATGCAACTCAGGTGGAGTGATAGGTAGTTACTACGAATGGCTTCAAAATAAAAGAAGCGAGAACTGGAAACTAGATACCGTTTTGGAAATGATCGAAGATAAATTAAATGATGCCTATGATAGAATTACTGAGGTTTCAAAAATTTATAATGTAAGCAGCAGAACGGCAGCTTATATCGTAGCACTGAAAAGATTAGAATTAACATATAAAGAGCGAGGGGTATTCCCATAAAAGAAATGAAAAAGTTAGGATTATTAAAGGAAAATGAAGGGGTTCGAATTGTAAGTTTGGTTCCTGACAATGTGAGGTTATTGGCAAACTTTTACTCTATTCTCGTTGAGCGAGGAGCTGGAGAAGAAGCAGGATTTGAAGACGAAGAGTATGTGAAGGCTGGGGCGAGAGTAGTTGCCAATAGAAGCTATTTGTTGAATAAATCCGACATTATAATAACGCATTCAAGTGATATCGATTTAACGTCTGAAGATGAGGATAAAGTAGTGATAGGGTGCTATAATGTGCTAGACGAATATTCAGCTATCCTGCAGTTTTCAGGTACTCCTACTGACTTTTATTCTCTCGCCCTTTTACCTAAAACAGCTAAGGCAATGTCAATGGATTTTTTATCAAGTCTTAATGCCATTTCTGGATATCAGGCGGTTATTAAGGGATTCGATAATACGAGGGTTGTTTCTCCAATGATGTCAGGCGAATGGGGTAATCTCTACCCAGCCAAGGTCTTAGTTTTAGGGGCGGGCGTTGCGGGGCTTCAGGCCATTGCTACGGCAAAACGGCTTGGAGCACTCGTTAACGCCTTTGCTTTTCATAAAAGAACGGAATCGGAAATAGAGAAATTTGGTAAAAACATCATTGAAATAAAAGGAGATTTGATGAAAATGAGAGAACAAATTTCGGTATTTCTAAGTGATGCCGATCTAGTTATTACAACCATAACAGATGATGGTAATAAAGCACCTAAAGTAATAACAAAAGAAATGATCAGTCAGATGAAAGAAGGAAGTGTTATAATGGATTTGTCTGCAGATACTGGAGGCAATACAGAGTGTACAAAGAATAATGAAACGATAAAAGTCCACGGAACAACAATAGTTGGTGATTCGACCTTATTCAATATTCCGTCTAGATCTGCTTCATTATTATTAAGTAATGATCTCACTTCATTTTTGAAGCATTATAGCCTCAAAGAGAAAACCAGATTTCAAGATGAAATATTAGCTTCTACATTGATTACTAACAGAGGTCGAATAGTAAATGAGAGGCTGTGCAAAGAATTAAATAGGTTTTAAAAATTTAAGTATGAAAACGACATTAAAAAAAATAAAAGACATTAAATCAGAAGATTGTATTTCAATAGTGTTAAATACGCACAGATCTAAACCGGATTATTTGAAAGACGAAATCCAATTAAAAAATTTGATCAAAGTTGCGGAATCAAAACTTGCTGAAAAACATGACAAAAAAGCAACAGAAAAATTTGTACAAGAGATTAATTCTTTGGCTAAGAACATAGATCATGGACACAATCTAGAAAGTTTGCTGCTGTTTATTAACGTAACAGAGGGGATTTCTGAATATGTGAGACTACCAGTAGCCGTAAAGGATCGTGTTGTTATTGATGATACTTTCGCAACTAGAGATTTGATCCGCTATCTGAATTCTGAGACAAATTATCTCGTTTTAATTTTAAGCCAAGAAAAAGCTCGTCTTATTGAGGTGCTTAATGATAATTTGGTTCAAGAATTCAAAGCTCCTTTTCCTTACGTTAATCGTCAGTTTTATGCCAAAAATAAAACCGAACATGTAGATGCCTCAAAGCAAACTAGTTTGGTAGCAGAATTCTTTAATCAAGTTGATAAAGAAGTAAATATTGTGCGTAAAACAAGAAAACTGCCAGTGCTAGTTTGTTCGGTTGAAGAGAATTATTTTGAATACTTGAAAATTGTTGATGATAAACCAAGTGTATTCGACTTTTTCATAAATACAAATCAAATTTCAAAAAAAGGAACTGCAATTGCAAAGGCTTCTTGGGAAGTGATGGAGGGATATGTTCGGCAAAAAAACGAAAGTCGAAAAGAGGAATTACTAAAAGCAGTAAGTGAAAACACATTTTTAAGTGATACTAATGAAATTTGGAGAGCTATCAATGAGGGGAGGATTCAAACTCTATTCATTGAAGAAGGACTTTTCCAAAAAGCAATTATGACTCCTGAAAAAATCACCTATTTAGATAAAAATGATGATGATGCCAACAATGTTGTAGATGATATTTATGACGATATGATTGAAGTAAATATGGATTTTGGAGGTGATGTTGTTTTTTTACCTAAAGGAGAGTTGAAAGACTTCAATGGCTTTGGGGCAATCACTAGGTTTTAATAAATGAATTATGGAAGATCACAAGGTAAGATTAAGGCAGGCTCAAAGAGATCACATATTAAATATTGTGATGTCAGAGTCGCCAATAGAAGATAATAAAATTCACAGCTATCTAATTTTAAAACAGAAACTCTCGAAAGGGATGGTTTGTGAAGGAGAGTGTATAATGGACGGTTATGTTGAATTAAATTCTATCGTCTCTATTAGAACTTCTTTTGGATATAAATATGGACTCAAATTGGTTCTTCCGCATGAGGCTGATATTCAAGCAAATAAGCTTTCAATATTATCCTCTTTAGGCTGCGCAATATTTGGTCGAAAAGAAGGTGAAAAAGTAAAGTGGTATTTCCAAGGAGAAGCTGAAAATGCTGAAATTATTAAGGTTCAAAGTCCTACTGAAAATCCGCACAGTACAATGAAAATGTAATTATAAACTAAAAAATCAAATTATGAAAAGAGTAATAGTTCCAACAGATTTTTCCGATACAGCATGGAATGCGACATTGCATGCGCTGGAATACAGTAAAATTTTTAATTCGGAGTTAATTCTCTTACATGTATTTGAGCACTCGGCTAACCATCTTAACACGAATACTGTAGAAATTAGCGATTCGTTTTCAAAAGAAGAAGTTCAAATGAGAAATATTCTGCGAAAAATAGATGAATTGAAAGCCTTTAAACATGTTAACATTAAATCGAAATGTGTATCCGGGTCTTTATTTGAAAACCTACAACACTTGGTTACAAATGAAGGTAGAGATATGGTCATAATGGGAACCAAAGGTCGAATAGGTACTATTCAAAAACTTTTTGGAAGCAATACAAGTCGAATTGTAAAAGAAATTACTTGTCCTATAATGATTATACCAAATGAGTTCAAATTTTCTCTGACTACTCCTGTTACTTGTGCTTTAGATTTTGCTTCGATAATCAATGAGGATGACCTAAAACTGATGAAAAAACTCGTCAATGCGGAAGAAGAAAGTATCTTTAAGATTGTGCATGTAATCAAAGATGTGAAAGATCCTTCTAAAGAAATGCCATTGAAACAATTTGATGGGATTACCATTAAATATGACGAAATAGTAGGTGATAGCGTTCCGCAATTATTAGAACGCTATGCCAGAATTAATAATTCCAGATTATTAGTAATAGTTCGAAAAGAAAAAGGATTTTTTGAAAATTTCTTCAATGGAAGTGTTTCGCAAGAAATGACAGTAAATGCTAACGTGCCATTGCTAGTATTAAGGGCTAAATAATTAACTATTATGAAAAAGAAATTTATAAATGGATTGGTTTTATTGGTTATTGCGTTCACCGTGCTTGGTTTTATTTCGAACCCAAGTTTGAGTTCGGAAAAAGAGGGGCCTATAATTGTTTTGCCAAAGGTGTTGCACGAAATATCAGGTTTGACTGATTTAGGACCTACCACTATTGCATGCGTGCAAGATGAAAAAGGCATAATATTTATTTATGATTTTTCTAAAGGAGAAATAACAGAAAGAATCAAATTTGCTGAAGACGGGGATTATGAAGGCATAACTAGAATTAATGACGTGATGTATGTATTGAGGTCTGACGGTGTTTTATTTAAAGTTGAAAAGGCTTGGAATGAAGTAACAAGCGTTCAGTTAATTGATACTGATATTCCAGCTAAGGATAACGAAGCACTTTGTTATGACGAAAAAAATAACAGGTTGTTGATTGGAAGTAAAGTAAAGTCTGGTAAGGGGTCGAATAAAAACGAAAGAAAAATATATGCCTTTAACTTGGAGACAGAAAAAATTGAAGATCAGCCTGCTTTCATTGTGTCAAAAGATGATGTTACCGATTTTGCTGATAAGAATAATGTAAAATTGCCAACTAAAATCGATAGTAAAACAGGAAGCAGCAAAGTTGACTTAAAATTAGGCATTTCTGGAATTAGTATTCAACCTAAAACCAATGACCTATATGTTTTGTGTGCAAACGATTTTCTCTTGTTAAGTTATAATGAAAATGGTTTGCTCAAGTCAGTAGATCTGCTCGACAAGGAACTTCATCCCCAGGCGGAGGGTATCACATTTTACAAAAACGGAGATTTATTTATTTCAAACGAAGGAGTAAATAATGAACCCACATTGATAAAGCATCATTTAACACCTAATTTATTAAACAAGAAATAACACGGATAACTCAACGCTTAACGAGTTTAAAGTTGTAGTTTAACTGAATTGTCCATTTAAAATAATTAATGAAAAAAACACCAATCGATCGCTTCGTGTTAAAGCCAATTAGCAAACTTATCCATAGTTCTTCAGCTAGTGGGATAGTTTTATTTTCTGCAGTTTTAATTGCTTTATTCTTAGCAAACTCTCCATGGGTGGATGAATTTACCGGTCTGTGGGAGCATTATTTTTCAATCGAATTGGGGGAGATGAAGGTTTCAAAAAACTTACATCACTGGATAAATGATGGTTTAATGGCTGTTTTCTTTTTCGTGATTGGTTTAGAACTTAAACGAGAAATTATGGGGGGAGAGCTTTCGAACCCAAGAAATGCGATTCTTCCTATTGGTGCAGGCATAGGGGGGATGTTGTTTCCCGCACTAATCTATTTAATTTTTAACCATAATGGAAATGCAGTAGACGGATGGGGTATACCTATGGCTACTGATATTGCCTTTGCCCTAGCAATTTTACATATATTAGGTGATAGGGTTCCAACATCATTAAAAGTGTTTCTAACTGTTCTTGCAATTGCGGATGATTTAGGTGCAGTGCTCGTAATCGCTTTGTTCTATACTTCTGAAATTTCATTAGAAAGCTTGGGGGTAGCTTCGGTTTTCTTATCGATCATGTTTATTGGTAATATGGTTGGTATACGAAGTTTATTGTTCTATAGCATTGTAGGATTGGGAGGATTTTGGTTGTCTTTTTCAATGTCAGGTGTGCATGCCACGATTTCAGGAGTAATTGCAGCTTTTGCAATTCCTGGAGACGTCAAAATAAACGCAGGAAAATTTGCCACCAAAATGAAAAGTCTTGTAGGGCAGTTTGAAACCGCAAAAACAGATGAGGTCTCTACGTTGATATCAAATGAGCAGATCACGGTAATAGAAAAAATGAAGTTTTATTCAAAAGCCGCTTTAACACCACTTCAGCAATTAGAAAATTACCTTCATCCAATTGTTGCATTCGTTATAATGCCAATTTTTGCCTTAGCAAATGCCGGGATAACGTTTGATGAACACATTTTTAGAGAATTAAACTCGCCTGTAACTTATGGAATTATCTTAGGTTTAGTTCTTGGTAAATTCATTGGGATAACGGTACTTGCTAAATTGATAACAGTTTTTAAAATAGCGAAACTACCTAAAGGAATTAGCTGGAGACATATCATTGGGGTAGGTTTTATTGCTGGAGTAGGTTTTACAATGTCCTTATTCGTCAATAACCTTGCATTTACTGATCCAGTTTATATTAGTCAAGCCAAAACAGGGATACTATTCGCTTCAATCACAGCAGGACTTGCAGGCTATTTAATTTTAAGAAAAAGCACTAATAAGTACACATATGCTCCAAATTCAGAATAATTAACTTTAAATACGATTTTGACTATCAACTAAAGAATTAAATGAAATATGGATAGATTAAGTAAACTCAATTATAAAAATCTCATAAAAAGTATCCTATACATCAGTTTAGGAGTTGCAATGGCGAGTATTGGGCTTAAAGGATTTCTATTACCAAATGGTTTTTTAGATGGTGGGGCAATGGGAATATCTTTACTTGGTCAAATTTTATTCAACTTTGATTTATCTATTTTGATCGTTCTCGTCAATTTACCTTTTATCTTAATTGGTGTAAAGCAAGTTTCTTTAAAATTTGCCATTAAAAGTGTTATTGCTATAGTTGCTTTGGCCGTCCTAGTTCACTTCATTCAACTTCCAATAATTACTGAAGACAAGCTATTAATTGCAATATTCGGCGGGTTCTTTTTGGGCTCAGGTATTGGGCTTGCGATTCGAGGAGGAGCAGTTATAGATGGAACAGAAGTTTTGGCCATTATGGTGAATCGCAAATCAAGTTTATCAGTTGGTGACTTTATTGGTCTATTTAATTTGATGATCTTTATAATGGCTGCGTTTTTAATCAATTTAGAAGTCGCAATGTATTCAATGCTTACTTATTTGGCAGCTTCTAAAACAGTAGATTTTATCCTCAATGGTATTGAAGAATATATTGGGGTTATGATAGTTTCTGAGAAGTCAGATGAAATAAAAGTATCTATTACAGAAGATCTTGGTAGAGGTGTTACAGTTTTTAAAGCGGATCCTGGTTTTGGATCCAAAGGACATTCAAGTGGAGATAAAAAAGTCCTATTTTGTGCAATTACTAGATTAGAGGTAAGAAGATTAATAGATCATATCGAGCAAATTGATGAAAGTGCTTTTATCGTCCAGTATGCTTTAAAAGATACTAAGGGAGGGATGATAAAACGCCGACCTTATCCGAGTAAAAAGCAGCTGGCAATCAATAAAAATGCATAATTATTAAAGAATAAATAAATAGTCTATGTTAAAGAAAGTTTTGATTTTAATGATTTCAGTTGGCACTCTGGTCTCTTGTGAACCAGACCCTGAAAATCCAACAGTACATGAATTAGATTTAGATAATAAGGTTGTTCAAGAAGGGATGCTCAATACGAATTCATCTTTCACAACTTATTTGCCGATTTATTCATCTGTTTATGCGATTTCTCATAATGACGTTAGGTCGTTAACATCAACTGTAAGCATTCATAATATGAATTTAGAAGATAGTCTTTTCGTAAAAAAAATTGATTATTTCAATACTGAAGGTGATTTAGTCCGTTCTTATATTGATCATCCAATTTTTATTAAACCCATGGAAACAGTTAATATCGTGGTTCATCAAATAGATAATTTGGGGGGTACTGGGGCAAATTTCTTGATAGGTTGGGCTTTGAATGATAAGTCTGCCAATCCGCCTTTAATTGAAGCGGTTATGATATCTACTTCAGGTCAGCAAGGAATATCTTTTACTACTAGAGGTGAAATAATGGATTACCCAGATGATAGCGATCTAATGAAAAAGGAAATTTTGGATAGCATTTAATTGAAGCATTTCCTTTCCCAAAACAGTTATTAAAGACTGAAAGCTTAGTGCGATTCTCGCCTAGGTTTATATAGAACTAAAAATTGAATTACTATACCTAAAATGATTAATGAAATGATTTCGATACGCGTCATCATCTCTATTAGGTTTAACGAGTTGGATGCAATAGATTTCTGCTTTTTGCCTTCAGTCATTTGAACATTTGATAATTCGTCTAAGGCTTTGTTGATTTTGAAAATTTGAGCATTGACTGTATTTAAGTATTTGTTTGAGTTTAAAAATACTTGCTCCTGAGTATAGTTCAGTTCGGCTTGCTTTAAAATTTGAAAATCATTTTCGAGATCGGTTAATAACTCAGCTTCTGTGTTCGTTAACTCTGTTTCATGAAAGTCAGAAATATGTTGGTCTAATTCACTGCTTAATTTTTGATTGCGATCGCTGATGAAGACAGAATCGGATAATGCAAAGCCAAGACTTTTTTCTGATATTATCCTTGACATTTTATAAATGATGTCATTTGCAACCAATCTATCTTCGTAGATAGTTGTGACTGATTTTTCAATCCTTTGAAAATGATCTTTATCAATTAAGTTTGTGGCTAATATTAGAATAAAAACTACAAAAAAACCTGCTATCCATTTTAGTTTATTCACAATCATAATTACTTTTTTTAATGCAATTAAATATACGAAGAATCCTTATGATTTCGAAGGGTTTTGTCCAGTTTTAAAGAGTTGAAATTAGGCTGATTCTTTTTCTTCAAATTCCTGACAATCTAGTCTAATATCAGATTTTTTTAGAGGAGCCTTAAGCAAGTGACAATATTGCGAGTTATCTTGATTAGAATAGTATCGACACCCAAAGCATGTCCTTTGATTTAATATTATGCCTTCTCTTTTTAGCTTGTAAACAATGTTTGAAAGACCTTCGAGCAAATCTTCTTGTTGATTTGAAGTAAGTTGCCCAATAATTGATTCTAAAGGAGAAGTAAACTGTGCTAATTGTTCAACTAGTTTTACTCCATTCTTAGTCAACTTCAAACCAAAACTTCTATTATCTGTACTGTCTCCTATTTTGATTAGAAATTCTTTCTTAATCAGTGTTTTCACAGCATCACTTATCGTTGGTTTTGCAAGATTGAATTCTTTAGATAAATAGCTTATTTTACAGAGGTTTTCTGGATGATTTTGAATGAAAATCAGCAATTGAATTTGAATAGGACTTAAACCAGTTTCATTAGAATGTCTCCATAACAATGTCCTAAATGCCTCGGATATGCGTTCTAAACTCACAACGATCTTTGCTGTGACATCATGCTGTTGATTCTCTAGATTAAATATATTCCCTTTTTTACTCATATTGTGTTGGGTACAAAATAGTAATCTTCTATCGAATCAAAGGTGATTCTTTAATAAATTCTCAATTTCCTCTATTGATTTGTGACCGAACCATTTTTCCCTAATTTCATATTTATCATTGAATAAAACGAAGGTTGGTGTGCCTTTGAAACTGTTGGCGTTAAAGGTGTAGTGTACAGAATCAAGGGATTCTAAATAAGAGTGGATATTAAATCTCAGTTGCTCTCGGTCAAATTCAGGCCAAATTTTAAAATTAGGATTGGAGTGACAGATAATTTCAACTAACTCAGTTAATTCGGACTTAGTTTTTACTTTTTTATCCATAAAAATTGGGAAATCAATAGGGTAAGGAAGTTTATCAAATCCAAACTGATTTAGTATCTTTTTGGTTTCGCCAACTAGTATCTCTTCATCCAAAAGAAGTCTCGAATTTGTAAAGTTGTTCTTATCAAAATCTTCAAAGGCCGTTGACAAGGCCAGAAATGATATATCCATGTAATTATGATTTTTATGGAGCTTACTTAAAATGGGTAGAGCGTGGGTAAAACATCCAGGACAATTGAGCTGAAAAATCAAAAGTAAATTAAGTTTGTTAAGATTTAATTCCCCTTGAAGTTTTTCACCTTCTATTTGAAGTTTAAGTTTATTCACAATTACTTAATTCTATGATAGTATAACCATATCTTTTTATTTCTTCTTCAATGTGAGTTGGAACCCTCTCTACATGGCAGAAAAGGCATTTATCCATTGTGATTTCTCCAGTTTTAAATGGTTTACCCTTTAAATACTCAGTTCCAAAGCTCCTTATTTCTTTCGGATCACTTAATTCTTCAGGCACCAATATATCAAAATGCATAGTACCAGTTTTATCTTCTCTTTGGACATATGTGTCCCATACTGCGACTTTCATAATATTAATTTTTAAAGTTAGGACCCTTAACATATTAGGAGTCCTAACTTTTTGGTGTAAAAAAATATTAACCTTTTACGTCAGCCATTGATGCTCCGAAGTTAATATGTAGCACATTTCCATTTGGAGTTACTAACGCTGGTACAGATTTTACACCTGCCGCTTCAGCTTCTCCGATTCTTGAGTTGTCTTCTCCAAAGTGAACTATATCCACATTTGATTCTCCGATTAATTGAATAATGTCGTGCTCTGCACTAACGCATACAGGACATCCTGCATGATAGAAAATTGATTTTGCCATCTTTTTAAGATTTTAAATTGTTAAACATGACGCAAATATATAGTAAGGAATCCTAACTAAAAAATATTTTGAGTTTTTTTTCTGTTTTTTTGCTCTCACTTGAATTGCTTGCTGCTCTGTACATAGAAACCAATACATCCCTAGATGCGTGAAAGGAGTTTTGCTTTAATGGTGATCTCAACAAGATAGAACTCAAACCATATCATAAAGGTAATTAAGCGTTTAAGAGAAGGTTTAATTGAATAAATACTTTTATTCCCACAATGAAAATTTTATTGTTGAAGTATGAGGCCAAATTCATATATGTGATGTTTACTAAATTTTATCAGCATAAAAAATCTTCCCTTCTCCCTGTTAATTTTTAGTTAAATCACTTGTTGATTTACATTTTTAAATACCTTTGGATGTCGTGCTACGAAGAAAAAAATATTTTCAGTTCGTTGGTTTTTTAACCTTACTTGCTTTCCTATTAAGCAATTCTAACCCACTTTTTTATAAATCAGAGGTATTAGAAGAAGAGGAACAAAGATTTGAAACTGAAGATTCTGAAGCTGATCGCTTTCTAGCGGATTACAATGGAAATTCTGGTTTTAACATTTTACCAGACTTCGATCCTCCGGCAATAGTACATGAGGAAAGCGAGATTATTTTTGAACAACCCAACTTTGCAGTTACTGTAAATGTTGAAACGACACAATCTTCTCAAGCACAACTACCAAAACTTTTCATTTTATTTCATAATCTCAAGTTAGATTTTTGCTAAACACACATTAGTAATGATTTGATTATTGATTAATTGAGCCCATTCGGATTCAACTAGATCAATTCATGACTATTCAGGCATTTTCCATGCCTTATTCGTAATTCTTGGGCTATCTGCCCTAGGGACTTTTGTTTAGAAAAAATTTAAAAATGAGATATAATATAATGATGGTAGTCGCCTTGCTATTTGCAAGCACTAGCTGTCATCACGAAGATAAAAAAGAGGAGACCGGTACTTTTCAAGTAACATCTCCCATCAAAAAAGACACAACAATTTCAAGAGATTATGTGTGTCAAATACATGCCATCAGTCATATAGAACTTAGAGCTCAAGAAAGTGGTTTTATTCAAGAAATATACATAGACGAAGGACAATTCGTAAAAAAAGGACAAGCCTTATTTCAGATAATGCCTAATCTGTATGAAGCTGAGGTACAGAAGGCGGAGGCCGAAGTAGCTTATACCAAAACTGAGTTTGAAAACACAAAGATTCTTGCTGACAGTAACATTGTCTCTGATAATCAACTTAAACTGGCAAAAGCAAAGTATGATAAAGCCTTGGCAGAATTGTCATTCGCACAAGTTCATTTAGGTTTTACAACAGTATTGGCACCTTTTAATGGCATTATTGACCGTTTTCATGTCCGATTAGGGAGCTTTATTGAAGAAGGAGAGCTATTGACAAACCTTTCTGATAACAGCGAAATGTGGGTGTATTATAATGTTTCTGAATCTGAATACCTTGACTTTATGATGAGTCCGCATAGTGATTCAATGAAAGTTAGCTTAATGATGGCAAATAACAAATTGTTCAATCATCAAGGAATTGTTGAAACGATTGAAGCTGATTTTAATCCAGAAACTGGGAACGTTGCATTTAGGGCAACTTTTCCTAATCCAGATGGACTGTTAAGGCATGGCGAAACTGGAAATGTTCGAATGTCCACTCCTATAGAAGATGCTTTATTGATTCCTCAAAAAGCGACTTTTGAGATTCTTGACAAAAAGTATGTTTACGTTGTTGAAAACAATGTAATACACTCCAGAGAAATTGAAGTTGCTGCAGAATTGTCTCATCTGTATGTAGTAAGCAAAGGCCTATCCACCACCGACATTATTTTATTAGAAGGACTGCGTAAGGTCCATGAAGATGAAAAAATTAAGAGTGAATTTCAAGATCCAGAATACGTATTCTCTCACCTGCAATTGTACGCAGAATAAAACCATTTGACATGTTAAAAAATATAATTCATAGACCAGTATTGGCTATTGTGGTTTCGGTGGTGATTGTTTTTCTAGGATCGCTTTCAATGAAGAGTCTACCGACCTCTCAATTTCCACAAATTGCACCCACAACAGTAAACATATTTATTGCCTATCCGGGTGCAAGTTCAGAAGTACTTGTTAATTCAACTTTGATCACACTTGAAAATTCAATTAATGGAGTTCAGGGGATGAGGTATATTTCATCTGACGCTACCAGTGCAGGAGAGGCAACAGTTCGTGTTGTTTTTGAACCAGGAACTGATCCAAATGATGCCGTTATTAGAGTTAAAACGAGGGTAGATCAAGTCATGCCTTTATTGCCTGAGTTGGTGCAACGCGAGGGCGTTATTATCACACCAATTCAACCGAGTATGTTGATGTATGTAAATCTGTACAGCACGGATGACAATATGGATGAAAAGTTCTTATACAACTATGCGAACATTCATCTAATACCTGAACTCAATCGGATTAACGGAGTAGCTCGCTCACAAATTCTTGGCAGTAGAAGATACGCCATGAGAATATGGTTAAATCCGGATAGAATGAGAGCATATAATATTTCTGTTGACGAAGTCATGGATGCCATTGCTGAACAAAGTATAATAGGAAGACCTGGAAGGATTGGAAGAAGTTCTGGAATTGAAGCACAATCGCTTGAATATGTATTGACTTATAAAGGACGATTTAATGAAGAGTCGGAGTATGAAGATATCATTATTCGAGAAAATACTGAAGGAGAAATCATTCGTTTGAGTGATGTTGCAAATGTTGAACTAGGTAGTGAATTTTTCGATATTTATTCAAACCTTGATGGTAAACCGTCTGCTTCAATTGTTCTTAAGCAATCTTTTGGTAGTAATGCAACAGAAGTAATAGCTGACATCAAGACAAAACTTGATGAGTTAAAACAGAATTTCCCTCCAGGTGTAGATTACAAAATTAGTTATGATGTATCCACATTTTTAGATGCTTCAATTGAACATGTAACGCATACATTGAGAGATGCCTTTATTTTGGTTTCACTGGTAGTGTTTCTATTTCTAGGTGATTTGAGGTCAACACTTATTCCAATTTTAGCAGTTCCTGTTTCATTAGTTGGGGCATTTTTTGTCATGCAAATGTTTGGATTGTCAATTAACTTGATTACCCTATTTGCGCTTGTTTTAGCAATCGGAATTGTGGTGGATGATGCCATTGTTGTTGTAGAGGCTGTCCATTCAAAAATGGAGGAGAAAAATATCAATCCGTATCCAGCAGTTAAGGAAGTTATGAGCGAAATAGGTGGAGCAATTATTGCGATAACCCTAGTGATGGTGGCTGTTTTTGTTCCTATTGCTTTTATGACTGGACCCGTAGGAACCTTTTATCGACAGTTTTCAATTACCATGTCAAGTTCAATCATTATTTCGGCGGTGGTAGCATTGACTTTGACACCTGTGCTTTGCGCAATAATATTAAAGAATAACCACGGTAAAGAGAAAAAAAGGTCTCCTGTTAAAGTCTTCTTAGATTGGTTTAATAGAAGATTCGATTTAATGACAGGCAGGTACACTAGATTTATTCGGTTAATTGCAAATAGACGAGTAATTACGTTTGGAACCTTGATTGCCTTTTGCATAGGAATCTATTTTGTGAATGAAAAATTACCCGCAGGATTTATTCCAAACGAAGATCAAGGAACGATCTATGCGATAATTCAAACCCCACCTGGTGCTACATTAGAAAGAACAAATCAAGTATCAAGAGAGCTTCAATTAATTTGTGAAGAAGTAGATGGAGTTGAATCAGTCTCTTCATTAGCCGGATATGAAATAATGACCGAAGGTAGAGGTTCAAATTCGGGGACATGTTTGATTAATTTGAAACCATGGTCTGAGCGTGAACATTCGGTACACGAGATTATGGAAGAGCTAGAAGAGAAGTCACAAGATTTGGGGGCCATAATAGAGTTCTTTGAACCGCCAGCAGTTCCAGGGTTTGGTTCATCTGGTGGATTTTCGTTTAGGTTGCTGGATAAAAACTCTGAAACCGATTATCAAGAATTTGATAGAGTGAATCAAGAGTTTATGGTCGCCTTAAAGACTAGGGAAGAACTGTCAGGACTCTTTACTTTTTTTGCAGCGAACTATCCTCAATATGAAATTGAAATAGATAATCAAAAAGCCATGCAAAAAGGTGTCTCTATTGATGGTGCTATGGAAAATTTGAATATCATGATTGGTAGTACCTATGAACAAGGCTTCATACGTTTCGGGCGATTTTTTAAAGTTTACGTTCAATCTGCTCCAGAGTTTAGGCATCTACCAAGTGATGTATTGAATTTGTATGTTAAAAATGAGCACGGCGAAATGGTACCTTATTCTGCCTTCATGACTTTAAAAAAGACTCAAGGACCGAACGAAATCACTCGATATAACTTGTATAATTCAGCAGCCATTAGAGGGCAGCCTTCAGCTGGTTTTACAACAGGTGACGCTATTGATGCAATAAAAGAAGTTGCAGCTGAAACACTTCCTAAAGGCTATGACATTGCTTGGGAAGGACTTTCTTATGATGAATCAAAAAGAGGAAATGAAGCCACCTACATATTTTTAATTGTACTCATCTTCGTTTATCTAGTTCTAGCAGCACAATATGAGAGTTTCTTATTGCCATTGGCGGTAATTCTTTCCTTGCCCGCAGGGATTTTTGGATCATTTTTGATTTTACAGGGAATGGGCTTGGCAAATGACGTTTATGCCCAGGTTGGAATGATCATGCTGGTAGGGTTGCTCGGTAAAAATGCGGTATTAATTGTTGAGTTTGCCGTGCAAAAAAATCAATCAGGATTATCGGTATATGAGGCGGCTATAGAGGGAGCAAAAGTAAGGTTCAGACCAATTTTAATGACCTCATTTGCTTTTATTGCTGGACTCATTCCGTTGGTTATTTCATCAGGAGCAGGAGCTATTGGTAATAAAACAATTGGAGGCTCCGCACTTGGAGGAATGTTGCTTGGAACCTTTTTCGGGGTTTTACTAGTTCCAGGACTATATTATGTGTTCGGCACATTATCAAACAAAAGAAAATTAATCAAAGATCAAGATGAGGAACCTTTATCTGAAAATATTATACAGTATGAAAGCGAATAAAAATTTATTAATAATAGTTTTTCTACTTTGTCTAACGGCTTGTGGCATTCCTAAATTAAGTACTAAAACTGAGAATAACTTTACTCCAGAAAGTTATAATGGCAATTTGGATACAAACAACATTGCAACAGAAAGTTGGAGATTGTTTATAAAAGATACCATTCTCATATCTCTTATTGATACTGCTTTAAAGAATAATCAAGAGTTAAACATATTTCAGCAAGAAATCAATATGAGTAACTATGAAATAATGAGCAGAAAAGGAGAGTATCTTCCCAATCTAAATATTGGCACTGGAGTTGGGGTAGAAAAAGTTGGCAGGTATACTAGTCAAGGTGCGAATGATGCGAATACCGATATTGCTCCTGGAAAAGAAACACCAGAACCGTTAGGGGACTTTATGGTAGGTGCTTATACCTCATGGGAAATCGATATTTGGAGGAAACTGAGGAACTCAAGAGATGCCCAGATTGAGCGTTATTTGTCTACAATAGAGGGTAAAAAATTCTTAGTAACCAATTTAGTAGCCGAAATCTCAACGGCATATTATGAATTGCTGGCTCAAGATAATCAGCTCGCTTTAATTCAAGAGTACATTCAAATTCAAAAAAGCGCGTTGAACACAGTGAAACTTCAAAAAAAGGCTGGAGAGGTAACGGAGCTAGCAGTGAAACGATTTGAAGGCGAACTGTATAGTACCCAAAGTTTGGAGTTTGAAATTCGTCAATCAATATTTGAAACTGAGAATAAGATTAATTTTTTAATGGGTAGATTTCCTCAACCAATTCAAAGAAATCCTACTTCGTTTAATGTACCCATTCCAGAATCCATAAACACTGGTTTACCTTCTCAGCTTTTAGAGCTTAGGCCTGATATTCGACAGGCTGAATTTCAATTGAGCGCTTCTAAGCTTGATGTTAAAGTAGCAAAAGCAAAGTTTTACCCCTCGGTCAGTCTGAATGCGGGCGTAGGGTTCCAGGCTTTCAATCCAGCCTACTTTATTCAATCTCCTGAATCAATGATTTATGGATTAGCCGGAGAATTGGCAGCTCCATTATTGAATAGAAAAGCAATTAAAGCAGAATATTTAGGAGCGAATGCTTCGCAAGTGCAAGCGGTATATAATTATGAGCAAGCTATTTTAAATGGATTTATTGAAGTTTCCAATGAGTTGAATAGAATTGACAATTTGCAAAAGAGCTATGAATTAAAAAATAAGGAAGTGCTCGTTTTAGAGGAGTCAATAGGGATTTCTAATAAACTTTTATTATCAGCAAAAGCTGATTATATGGAAGTATTGTTCACACAGAGGGATGCACTAAGCGCAAGGTTGGAATTGGTTGAAAATAAGTCATTACAGTTTGTCTCTCTTATTAATTTATACCGTTCGTTAGGAGGCGGTTGGAAATAATTTAATTTGTTAAATTTGGAAGTTTTGCTGTTGCTGAAATGAAGTTTTTTAGAGAAAATAAAACCAGAATCATCTTGACAACTATTGCTTTGCAATTGGTTGTCTTGGTTGGTTATTGGTTTTGGTTGGATTATCAAAGAAAAGAAATTCGGCATGAAGTAAGAACTATCATTAAGGATACCGCAGATAGATCCGAATTGGTCCTATTAAAATTTTCACCATCAGACTTATGCAGTCCACAAATTAAATGGAAGCATTCTAAAGAATTTAAATTTCAGAATCAAATGTATGATATCATTGAAACTGAAATTAAAAATGACTCTGTTTATTATTGGTGTTGGGAAGATAATGATGAGAATCAGCTGAACAAAGAAATGGAAAATCTCATAGCTTATTTCCTTGGGGTTGATCCTGATCAACAAGAGAAAAGAACAGTGTTGTCAAATTTAGGTAGGTCA
>JAUHXX010000343.1 GCA_030426825.1 Bacteroidia bacterium
AAGATTTTGAATCTCATATTCATCTTCGATTCCTACAGTGGAAGTTGCATCTTCACCACCATCAGCATCTACAACGATACCCGTATATACTTCAGTTGTAACGTCCTCAATTACATATACAGCTATTTGTGCATTGGCCACATTGATTGGATCAGTTGCAGTTGATAAGTCAAATACTATTTGGTGTGTAAATAAACTACCTTGTGTAGTCGTACCTGTAATTGGGTGACCCCATTGACCAGTTAAATCTTCTCTAAACGTATGTTTATATACGTAAGGATTAGAAGCGTTTGCGCTTGATCCAGATTGGTAGTCTGAAGTCAAGTCATCTTCAATAATATTGACATAGAAACTATTTCCATCCGTTACATCTTCCGTATAATAAACTTCAATATCAATTGTCAAGGTCTGAGCAGTTGCATCATATGTTGATTTGGCACCAACATTCATTGGAGACAATTCTTCTATCACATCTGAAACCATATTTGACCATTGTCCTGTAGATTGCAGGATATCTCCGTTAGTTCCTAAAACACGGTTAATAAATGCAGAAGGCATAAATCTACTTCCAGAAGAAGGAGAACAATAAGAACCTGTATAAAACGCATCTAAATAACTTCTTCTAAAGTCTGTTCCGCCATTTGATCCAGGACCAGTATAACTAGAGTTAGAAGGTGCATATTGAAGAGCAAATACTCTTCCCGGGTTAGCGGCTAAGATATTTTCTAGTGTTGTATGCCCATTAGGACAGTTCACACAGTTGATTCCTGAGAACTCTTCAATAATACCGTTTCTCAATGTTTGTTCTGTTCCAACAATGTTTTGAGCATTTGTACTACCGGCAGCCAAAAGGGCCAAAATCGCAAATTGTAAATTTTTCTTCATCATTTAAATTTTTACCAGTTTTAATTTTTTTGAACAATTTAAGGATAAATATAACAGATCGGTGTTGTAAAACTTAAATATTATTGGAATCATAACTAATAAATTAATTTATCGATAATTCTAGTTATTTGGTAGATTTATTAACAATTGCAAAACCGTCTTTAAGTGTAATGAAATAGGGGGTTGAAAAGAATAAAATTGAAAATAATTAAAAGAAAACTGTTGATTATCAACAAATAAAATTTTGCTTTGACAACATTTTTTGCTTATTTTCGTTAACTGTATGAGTTGGCAGGCTTAAAATTTGTCAACAACCGACAAAGATTAAGAAACCAGAAAAGACCTTAAAAGATGAAAAAAGTAGTATTAGCAGGATTATTAGGAGTATTTGCATTAGGAATGACTAGCTGCGGTGGAGGACACACATGCGACGCATACAGAGCTTCAGATTATACTAAGTATAAAGCTGAGCAAACTCAAAAGATTGAAACGCTTCAGACAATTTCTGAAACGACAAAATAATTCGAAGTAATTTGAAGAAAAACCGCCTTGGCTGAGCCAAGACGGTTTTTTTTGTGCTTTATTTTTTAATTCAAACTTGGATCGATAGGTTCCAAGGCGTTCTCAAAAGTTAATTCCCCATCTTTTAGGTCGAGCATTATTGAGTTTTCTGGACCAATTTTTCCCGCAAGTAATTCCTTTGACAAATGATTCAAAAGATCTCTTTGCATGACTCTCTTTACTGGTCGCGCTCCAAATTGTGGGTCGTATCCTTCTAAAGCCAGCCATTCCAGTGCTTCTTCTGTTGCTTGTATCGATATGTTAGAAGTCTTTAATTGCTTTTGAAGCATTGAAAATTGAATTCTAACAATCTGTAAAACATCTGCTCTAGAGAGTGGTTGGAACATTACTGTTTCATCAATTCTATTTAAAAATTCAGGACGAATAGTTTTTCTCAATAAGTCAAAAACCAAGGCTTTTGTTGATTCAACAATTTCATCTTTCTTTTTATCTGTGATGTCTTCAAATTTTTCTCTAATAATATCAGAACCAAGATTTGATGTCATAATGATGATGGTGTTTTTAAAGTTGACCGTTCTTCCTTTATTGTCAGTTAGTCTTCCATCATCCAATACCTGTAAGAGGATGTTGAATACATCTGGGTGAGCTTTTTCGATCTCATCCATCAACACTATGGAATACGGTTTTCTTCTAACAGCCTCCGGTAGCTGGCCACCTTCATCAGATCCAACATATCCCGGAGGAGCCCCTACCAGTCTACTTACTGAGTGCTTTTCTTGATATTCACTCATATCGATTCGTGTCATGGCGTTTTCGTCATTGAATAAATAATCTGCAAGTGCCTTTGCCAACTCAGTTTTACCAACTCCTGTAGTTCCCAAGAAAATGAAAGATCCGATTGGCTTCTTCATGTCTTGTAAACCTGCTCTTGATCGGCGAACTGCGTCTGATACTGCCGCAATTGCTTCTTCTTGTCCAACAACTCTTTCTCCTAATTCTTCTTCAAGTCGTAAAAGTTTTTCTTTTTCACTTTCAATCATTTTCGAAACTGGTATTCCTGTCCATTTAGAAACGACTTCTGCAATCTCTTCAGCATCAACCTCTTCTTTAATGGTTTTAGAAGTCTTTTGTATGTCGATTAATTCAGCCTTGAGCTTTTTAATGCGCTCTTCGGTTTCTTGAGTTTTACCATATCTAATTTCGGCAACACGCTCATAATCTCCCTCTCTTTCGGCCTTTTCAGCTTCTAATTTCAGTTTTTCTATCAATTCTTTTGAAGCTTGGATCTCATCCACCACGTCTTTTTCAGCTTGCCATTTTGCATGAAAGGCTGTTCTTTTTTCAGTCAATTCACCTAACTCTTCTTGAATTGCATTGAGCTTATTTTTATCTTTTTCGCGCTTGATTGCTTCTCGCTCAATTTCTAATTGCATGATTCTTCTGTCAATTTCATCTAACTCTTCAGGCTTAGAATTCATCTCCATTCTCAATTTTGAAGCAGCTTCATCAATTAAATCAATCGCTTTGTCCGGAAGTTGACGTTCTGTAATGTAGCGTTGTGACAATTCCACCGCGGAAATAATTGCGGCATCTTTTATCAAAACTTTGTGATAGGTTTCGTATTTATCTTTAATTCCTCTTAAGATTGAAACCGCATCTTCAAAACTAGGTTCATCCACCAAAACTGTTTGAAACCTTCTCACTAAGGCTTTATCTTTTTCAAAATACTTTTGGTATTCATTTAGGGTTGTTGCTCCAACGGCTCTTAGCTCTCCTCTTGCTAGAGCAGGTTTTAAGATGTTTGCGGCATCCATTGCTCCTTCACCTCCGCCACCGGCACCAACAAGCGTATGGATTTCGTCTATAAACAAAATGATTTCACCGTCAGACTTTATTACTTCTTTCACTACCGCTTTGAGTCGCTCTTCGAATTCACCTTTGTATTTGGCTCCTGCAACTAAAGCTCCCATATCAAGAGAGAATACTTTTCTTGATTTTAAGTTTTCAGGTACATCCCCTTCCACAATTCGGTGAGCGATTCCTTCAGCAATGGCTGTTTTACCAACGCCTGGTTCTCCAATTAAAATCGGATTATTTTTCGTTCTTCTTGTTAAGATTTGAAGTACTCGTCTAATTTCTTCAT
>JAUHXX010000344.1 GCA_030426825.1 Bacteroidia bacterium
TGATATAAAGAATATTGATTACTAGGTGTTTCTACGCGTATAGGTAAATTCTGTCCTATTCCAATATTATGAAAGAGATTTAGAATTGTGAATAACACCAAGAAACAACGAGTTAATTTCATTGCTTCTAAATTAAACTTTATTAACGATTTAAAAATCATCCAGGAAGAATTGTATCGACTCACTTATGTCAATTTTTAATCAGTTATCCGAAATTACGGCCAGTTATTACTTCATAATACATGGTACTTAAAAGGGTTGTAATTTTGTGGCTGAAAACGCTACTAACTTATAAAAATTGACCCTTTATCAATCAAATTATCAGGGAGTTATATTCATAATGGATTAATGCTCTCTGAATGTCGTTTATCGAGAGAAATTGCTCGTTAACCGATTTTTTGTGATAGACTCAACTTCTTTTTTAGTTCTTAGCGCAAATTTTTTTAACAGAAATTAGAATATGATTAAGTTATTCAAGAAATTTAGAATGCTAAGCCTTGGTGCTTTATTGGCAATTCCACAATTTTCAAACGCCCAAGAAAGAATCCCAAATTTATCTGACCATGATCATGTTATTGAAACATCAGGTCATAATCACGGTGGAGATCTAACGGAAGGCTATCGATTGTTCATGGACTTGGTTGAGCAAAGTCCGAGTTTTAAGAATAGCACAGAAGCCGCACGTTTCATTGAAAATAAAGGTCAATGGGACAATAATGTATTATTTAAGGCGAAGCTGATTGATGGTGCAATTTATTATGAGAAAAATAAAATCAAGTATCATTATTATGATGGAGCCGGATTATATGACGCTTTACATAGTGGTGAAACTCAGTATTCCGTTAAACAACATGTGGTTGAATTAGGTTTTGTTAACGCTAATCCAACTGTTGAAATTCGATCTGCTAAAACATTTGATCAACATCAGCAATCTTATTTCTATGGTGATAAATCAGCTGAGAACGTAAAATTCTTTCAAGAGATCACCTATACTAACCTTTATAACAATATTGATTTTGTTTATCATTCGTTTGATGATCATATTAAATATGACGTAAATGTTCATCCTGGTGGAGACCCAAGTCAAATTGTAATGGATTATAAAGGTGCTGATCGAGTTTATTTACACGAAAATGGTGCTTTGGTAATTGAAACTTCTTTGGGTGGTATAGCCGAATATGCGCCCTTTACTTATCAAATTATTAATGGAGAAAAAGTAGAAGTTGAGTCAAGTTTTAAACTGAACGGAACTACGGTTTCTTTCGAATTCCCAAATGGATATGACAATTCAATTGACTTAATAATTGACCCGTCATTAATTGCATCAACTTATACTGGCTCAACCGCAGATAACTGGGGATTTACAGCGGCCCATACTGCTAGTGGGCAAATGGTGGTTGCTGGTGCTACAAGCGGGGCAGGTTACCCAACATCTGTTGGAGCATTTGATGCCACTTACAACGGAGGTACAAACTCAGCGGCTGGTGGTTTGGCATCTGATGTTACCATTTCAATTTTTTCGGCTGATGGAACAACACTAATAGCATCAACTTATCTCGGAGGATCAGATGATGAAACCGCTCATAGTCTTCAAGTAGACCAAACAACTGGTGACGTTTATATTATGGGTAAAACCCGTTCGGCAGATTTTCCAACTTCAGTGGGCGCTTTTGATGTAACTCACAATGGTGGAGGAGAAGATATTTTCATTACCAGAATGAATAGTTCTCTTTCAGCTATTACAGCCTCTACTTTTGTAGGAGGTACTGGGGTAGATGGGGCAAATGTTAGTACTGCATTCGCAGGAACCGCAAACACAAAATTCTCTTATGGAGATGCACATAGAGGACAACTAGTTTTTGACTCAGCTGGTGATATTTATGTTGTTTCGTCTTCAAGATCTGGTGATTTCCCGACAACTGTTGGGGCATTTGACGGAACACTTGGAGGAGCTCAAGATGCCGTCGTTTTCAAAATGAATAACTTACTTACCACATTGTCATACTCAACTTTCTTAGGTGGAGCGAATGTTGATGCTGGTTTCGGAATGGTTGTTGACGCTTCAGGAAATGCATATATTACAGGTGCAACTGAGGGAGGATATCCTGCTACAGCTGGAACAATAGATGTCACATATAATGGAGGTGTTGACGGATTTATAACAATTCTTAATCCAACGGGTACTGCAAACGTGGCCTCAACTTATTTAGGAACTACTGCAAAAGATGGTGCATTTTATGTTGATCTTGATCAAGCAAATGAACCGGTTGTTTTTGGATTGTCATTAGGAGGAACATATCCAGTAACTGGGGGTGTTTATTCAGACGCTACGTCAAGACAATTTATTCACGGATTAAATTCTACTTTAACTACCACTAACTTTAGTACTGTTTACGGATCTGCTTCGGGTACTCCAAGTATTAATCCTACCGGATTTCAAGTTGATTCATGCGGAAAAATTATCTGTGGTGGATGGGGACGTTCATTTGACGGTTCAACTTCTACTGGATTAGTAACTACAGCCGGTGCCTACCAGACTACGACGGATGGAACAGATTTCCACTTTGCTGTATTAGGACAAAATGCAACAAGTTTAGTGTATGCAACATTCTTTGGTGAAGCTGGTGGGGTTGGTGATCACGTAGATGGTGGTTCATCAACTTTTGATGATAAGGGAATTATTTATCAAGCGGTTTGTGCTTCTTGTGGAGGAACAAACGGTTTCCCTTTAAGTGCAGGTGCATTTTCAACTACTAATAATGCTGCGAATTGTAATAATGCCGTTTTTAAATTTGATTTAGATACATACGCGCCAAACGCCGCTGGAATTGCAGCAGTTGGAGTTGGATGTTTAGGTTTCCCAGTTAATTTCACGAATACTTCTGGTGGAGCAACTTCATATCAATGGGATTTCGGTGATGGATCTCCTACTTCAACGGCAACTAATCCTACTCATACTTATACAGCAACTGGAACTTACACGGTACAATTAATCGCCTTCAATCCTACTGCATGTATTACTTCAGATACAACTTCTATTTCGATTACCATTGATCAGCCAACGGTGACGGTTACAACCAACCCCGCAAGTGGAAATATTTGTGCAGGTGACCCTGCAACCTTGACGGCTTCGGGTGCATTGACATATACTTGGACTCCAGGTGGAGCGGTGAATCCGTTAGTTGTATCACCAGCAGTGACAACAACATACCAAGTGATTGGAGCTGATGCCAATGGATGTGAAGATACGGTATTAACGACCATCACGGTTGACCAGGCACCAACTGCAGCTAATGCTGGTCCTGATCAAACTGCTTGTGTTAATCCAGGTACAGCAACTTTAGCTGGAAATAACCCAGCAACTGGAACAGGAGCATGGACTGTGATAGCAGGTGGAGCCACAGTAACAACCCCTTCTGCATTTAACTCTGGTGTAACTGGATTAACTGTTGGAGTCAATACATTCCAATGGACAATCTCTAATGGTGCCTGTGCTTCATCTTCTGATCAAATTACCATCAATGTTGATGCTTTGCCAACCACTTC
>JAUHXX010000345.1 GCA_030426825.1 Bacteroidia bacterium
ATTGGGGCTGATATTCTTGAACAGGGCGGCAATGCCGTTGATGCGGCGGTAGCCGTTGGTTTTGCACTTGCCGTAACATATCCGCAGGCCGGTAATATTGGTGGTGGCGGTTTTATGGTCATTCATTTGACAATATTGCTCTCCCGTTGCCATATTCCAAGTGATTACCGAATTGTCAAATTCTGCAACAGCATTATTGCCTGCTGCGGAGGCCAAAATGGAACTTTCTTGATTGAAGTCTAGAGAGTTAATCATGTTTTTATGACCTTCAAGAACATACTTAGTTGTCCAATCTGCAACATTTCGAATGTAAATAGTCTTGTCCCAGGCTGCCGTTGCTAACAGTTTGCCATCAGGAGAAAACTTTCCTTCTGAAACGCAGATTTTTTGATCTTCAAAACGTTGAATTTCCTTCATGGTTTTGATATCCCAAATTCGTGTAGTTTGATCATAAGAAGTTGAGACTAACAGAGGCAAGGTGGGATGAAAATGAACAGAAGTCACAATTCCAGCATGTCCTGTTAACATTCCAATCGATTTGTTTTTCTCTAAATCCCAGATATTAATTCCTGCGGACAACCCACCTCCTGCAAGATATTTCCCATCATCTGAAACAGCCATAGACATTTGCAGTTGATAATTCGTTTTTAAACTTTGAACTTCAACTCCTTTATCTATATCGTAAATCCCAATTTCAAGCTGACTGTTTTGATAAAACAAGAACCTTCCATCAGAACTAAATTCACATGGTTTAAATCCTCTGAATTTTTCAACAACCTTATTCAATTTTAAATCCCATAGCTGGATATTAACATCATCCGTGGCCACAGCCAGGTATTCTTTTTGAGGATTATGTGCCACCCAACTGATTCTGGTCGTTTTTCCACTCAGTTGTTTGAATACTTTTTTACGCTTTACATCATAGAAATTAATACTTGCGAAGTTGGCTAGAATAACTACCTCACCAACGGGATGAGCTGTAATACACTGAGCGGTGAACGTTTCTGATTGATGTTCTTGAAGCAATTTCTGTTTCTTATAATCAAAAACAGTAACTAAGCCTGTCGCATCCGAAATGTATAAATAAGGTTTTCTAGGGTCGAAAACAATGTCCTGAATTTTAGAACCAAACTTTGACGAAACATAAACAAACTGATGTTTGTCCGTATCATAAATCCTCAATTTATCATCATTGAACCCACATGCCAAATATTTACCGTCTGGAGAAATCTCTAAACCCGAAAATGGATAATTAAACTCTTTGAACAATTGCACTTCTTTCACAAATGACTCAGATTCAACGTTAAAGTAGTTGAGTTTACCTAAGTGATCTAAGGAGTAAATAATCTGTTTATTCGTATCAAGTACCATTGCCGTTGAATACATTTCTGTTGAGGTTGTTTGACCAGTGGCTAAGACTGATACTGACAGTGTATTGCGCTCTCCAGCGTGATAAACCTTTTTACCATCTTTTGAAAAACCAAGGCCTTGTAACGAAGATGTACTTGTATTTAACTTAAATTTTTCTTCCCCAGATAATACATCCCAAACTATTAATTCTCCTTGATCAGACAAGCCCGCTAAATGCCGGTTATCCATGCTGAATATTATCTCATTCATTCGGCCATCAAACCCTGATAAGGTTCGATATTCTTGGGTGGTGGCGATCTCCCATATTTTTATGACTTTATTATTTCCTGATGAAGCTAAAAACCTGCCGTTCGGGCTGGTAACCATAGCATTAATTTGATCAGAATGACCCGTTGTTAAGACAACTTCTGGCTTAACATCTGCAAGAGAAATGTGCGCCACAAAAAATAGACATATGAGCAATAAAGATTTGTTCATTAGCTATTTAAAATATCTAAAATCATGCCCGTTTTTAATTTGAAGGAGGCTTTCATAGATTAATCGAATTCCGTTTTCTACATCTGATTTATGTGCCATTTCAACAGTGGTATGCATATAACGAAGAGGGGTTGAAATGAGCACCGAAGGTACTCCGGCATTTGAATATGCGAAAGCATCCGTATCTGTGCCAGTTGACCTAGATGCAGCAGCACGTTGAAAAGGAATATTACTTTTGGTTGCAGCAGCAATAACCAGGTCTAGTAAATTATTTTGCACGGCAGGTCCATAAGTTAAAACCGGTCCCAATCCTGATTTTAAATCACCTTGCACAATCTTATCGATCATTGGGGTGCTTGTATCATGACAAACATCTGTAACAATCGCCACGTCTGGTTGAATTTTTTCTGCAATCATTTGCGCACCTCTTAATCCAACCTCTTCTTGCACCGAATTCGTGATATACAATCCAAAAGGCAACTTGACATTATTTTCTTTTAACAATCTAGCCACTTCAGCAATCATGAATCCTCCAATTCTATTATCTAAGGCTCTTCCTACATAATTGTTCTTATTTAGAATCATAAATTCATCTTCATAAGTAATTACACATCCTACATGAACACCCAATTCTTCGACTTCTTCCTTTGTTGAACATCCGACATCAAGAAATATATTTTTCAGAGTTGGAGCTTGTTCTTTAGCCCCTCTTCTAGTATGAATAGCAGGCCATCCAAAAACAGCTTTCACAATTCCATTATCTGTATGGATATTAACTCTTTTTGAAGGGGCAATTTGATGATCTGAACCGCCATTTCTTCTTAAGTAAATAAACCCTTCTGGTGTGATATAATGAACGAACCAAGAAATTTCATCTGCATGAGCTTCAATAACAACTTTGTACTTTGCTTTAGGGTTAATGATTCCAACAACAGATCCGTAATTATCAACCCAATAATCATCTATATAAGGCCTCATATATTTAAGCCATATCTTTTGCCCTTCTTTTTCAAAACCTGTTGGTGAAGGATTATTTAAATATTTTTCTAAAAATTGATTACTTGATTTATTTAAAAGAGTCTTTTGTTTAGCCATGAGTGATTTTTAGTACGAAAATTGCAATATACCTATTAAAAGTATAAATTAGCAGTGACTATTACGCTTAAATTATGGTGAAAAAAATTACGATTGCCTTGTCTTTATTATTGACAGGGTTGGCATCTCATGCTCAGCAAGATTCTACAGCGCTTGGCGGATCAGAGGTTGATCAATCAACAATGGACTCTTTGGGACTTGTAAACCCAGTCCTTCAGAAGAAATATAATTCTGGAGTTACAGCATTCACAGCTAACAAATACATGGAGGCAGTTCAGTTGTTCACAGAAGTGATTTTGATGGACGAAATGTACGTTGACGCCTACTTTTACCGTGGACAAGCGTTTCAAGGTTTAGAAAAATTTGATGAGGCTATCAAAGATTTTGACAAAACAGTTTTAATTGACCCGAACATTCATGAGGCCGCTTATTTCAAAGGAAAATGTTATATGGATCAAGGGGACTACGAGAATTCAGCCAAAGCATTTGATCAAGCATCAGATTTAAATAAATCTGATGAAAAGTACCCTTATTTTAAAGGAGTTGCTGAATTTCAGATGGAACAGTATGAATTGGCCATTAAATCATTTGATGAAGCGATA
>JAUHXX010000346.1 GCA_030426825.1 Bacteroidia bacterium
GGGCTTATGATGCCATGTACGGAGCTGGACAATCAGTAATGAAAAAACTATTGCCAACTATTGATTTTTTACATTGTGAGCCAAACCCATCTTTTATGGGGCAGGCACCAGAACCAATTGCTAAAAATTTAAAAGAGTTTTCGGCATTGATGAGTTCGAAAGAAAGTTTGAGTTGCGGATTAGCGACAGACGGTGATGCTGATAGAATAGGTCTTTATAATGGAAAAGGGGAGTTTATTGATTCTCATCATGTTATCCTGTTAACTATTCATTATTTGGTTAAGTACAAAGGATTATCTGGAAAAGTGGTTACGGGCTTCAGCTCAACTCCAAGAATTAAAGCAATGTGCGCACATTATGGTTTAGAGCATAATGAGGTTAAAATTGGTTTCAAATATATTGCCGGTAAAATGGCTATTGAAAGTGAGGATGTTTTATTAGGAGGTGAAGAATCAGGTGGAATTGCATTAAAGACCTTTATTCCAGAAAGAGATGGAATTTGGATGGGGCTAACCATATGGGAATTCATGGCTAAGACTGGAAAAAGTCTTGATGAATTAATTGCTGAAGTTTACGAAATTGTTGGTCCTTTTGCTTTTGAGAGAAGTGATTTGCATATTACTGACGAACAAAAACACAGTATTATTGAAAAATGCAAACAGGATTCATTTCACATGTTTGGAAAATATAAGGTGACAGGTGTTGAAACACTAGATGGATTTAAATACCACTTTGACGAAAACCGTTGGTTAATGATTAGACCATCTGGTACTGAACCTGTATTGAGAACATATGCTGAAGCTCCTACTTTGGATGAAGTGAGAGTTATTTTAGAGGCATGTAAACTAACTATTGGAGCGTAATGGCAGGTAATACCTTTGGAAGCATATTCAAACTGACTTCTTTTGGAGAGTCACATGGTGTTGCCATTGGAGGTATAATTGATGGTTGCCCAGCTGGATTATCTATAAACGTAGATCAAATACAGGTAGACTTGGACAGAAGGAAACCAGGTCAATCTCATATTTCTACTCAAAGAAAAGAATCAGATACAGTTGAAATTCTATCAGGAATTTTTGAAGGTAAAACTTTAGGGACACCCATAGGTTTTATGATCAGAAACAAAGATCAACGTTCTAAAGATTATTCTAAAATAAAGGATGTTTATCGGCCATCTCATGCTGATTTTACCTACCAAGAAAAATACGGAATCCGTGATTATAGAGGAGGAGGTAGGAGTTCTGCCCGTGAAACTGCGTGTAGAGTCGTAGCAGGATCTATTGCCAAACAAATCCTTAAAACAAAAGGAATTGAAGTTACCGCCTTTGTTTTGCAAATTGGATCAATTAAGACCGGTAAAACCTATCAAGAATTGAACTTATCCTTGGTTGAAGAGAATATTGTACGTTGCCCAGATGCTGATATCGCAAACCAAATGATTGCATTGGTTGAAGCAACAAAGAAAAAGGGCGATTCATTAGGCGGAATTATTCAGTGTTTAATTAAAAATCCGATAGTTGGTATCGGCGAGCCTGTGTTTGATCGATTAAATGCTAATTTGGCTAAGGCTATGTTGAGTATCAATGCAGTGAAAGGATTTGAACTAGGATCTGGTTTTGCTGGCTCAGAACAGTTAGGTTCAGAACATAATGATGCTTTTAAAATGATAGACGGTATTCCAGTAACTGAAACCAACAATTCTGGAGGAATACAAGGAGGAATCTCAAACGGTCAAGACATTTATTTTAACGTGGCTTTCAAACCTGTTGCTACGATATTTAAGGAACAAGATACCATCAATAAAGATGGGGAAGAGGTGAAAATGAAAGCAGAAGGACGTCATGACCCATGTGTAGTTCCTCGAGCGGTACCAATTGTTGAAGCAATGACGGCAATTGTAATGTTAGATGCATTGCTGCTAAAACAGACCAACAGGCTGGTTTAATTAGGGTTAATTCATTTTGGTTATATTTAGTCAATCATTGACAACTACATGAGCCAAATTTTCTATCAAATCGAAATACTAAATCAAGCAATTGAATTTGAGGGGATCGAATACGGAAAATCCGTTAAAGTTGTAGAGTTTTATGCACAGAAAAAAATTAAAGAACGTTACTTAGGCTACCTAGAAAATGAGCAGATTTATAAAATGCTCACAAAAGGCGAGGGGCTGAGAGTTGACAACTGTTACATAAAAGATTTCTCCATATCTGCCTATCGTAAATCGAAAGGAATTGAGGCCAAAGAGCTAGTTGAAATAGGAGGAATTTCAGCGAGTAATGCATTTTTCGATTGTGATGCATTCACTGATTTTTCATACGTTAAGTTTATTAAAGATTTGGATTTTAGCCATGCGGTATTCTCGCATGGATCTTTGAACTTTACGCACAGTCAATTCGATACGGCCAAAGTAGATTTTTCAAATTGTAGTTTTCACTCGCATCAGAGTTTATTTCAATACGCAGAATTTAATTGCGAAATATTGAAGTTTGAAAATTCTCATTTTAATGGGGAGTTGGTATCTTTTATTAATGCTTCCTTAAAATGCAATGAGGTCAATTTTAAACGAGTGAATTTTAATCAATCTAAGGTTAAATTTCATTTTGCAGAATTTGGAGATGGAACTAAGACTTTTGAAAAAATGAAGTTCAACGGATCCGTACTTGATTTCAGAAGAGTGATGTTTGGTAAAGGTAAAATCGATTTTAGAAGATCCTTATTTGGTAGTGGCCATGTTACATTTGAAGAGTCTGAAATTGAGTCAGGCAAAATGACTTTTCGACTTTCAAAATTTGAAGGGGGAGATATTACATTTAGAAGAATGAATTTTGGGCCTGATGAAGCAAATTTTGATCACATTGATTTCGGGAGCCGAACGATTTCCTTTGAATCTGTCGTAGCAGGTGTTATTAGTATATCAAACAGCGACATCCATTCAACCCTTGATTTAAGAATAAAAAAAGCAGATACGATCAATCTTTCAGATTCCTATTTGCATTCCATCACTGATTTGAATTTTCTCAAACATGATGCACTGCAAAAGTTGAATTTAAATGGAGCTAGAAATCTTGGGAAAATTATTGTTGATTGGAAAAAAAATAACGTCAAAAATTTAATACTCAATCAAGGTGCTACGCATGCTTCAAATGCCGAGCAATTCAATATCATTAAAGATAATTTCACGAAAAACGGACAGTATGCAGACGAAGATTGGGCCTATGTATACTTCAAAAGATATGAGTTGGCTTCAG
Organism: Bacteroidia bacterium; assembly: GCA_030426825.1. Classification (GTDB taxonomy): domain Bacteria; phylum Bacteroidota; class Bacteroidia; order Flavobacteriales_D; family Crocinitomicaceae; genus Paracrocinitomix. Next base: position 3,252 of record JAUHXX010000346.1, read on the forward strand.
ACAGAGAGCTTGCTTTAAAGCATTCTAAGTGGCCTGGTTTCTTGATAAAGTTTGGATTTTCGCTAAGATCTTTGGTGTTTGATAAAATGGGCTTGTTTGCCACAAGTCCTAATCGCGTTTTCGTGAGCATGGTAGTTGCAATTTGTTTGTTTGCATCCATTTATATTTCATTTGAATTGATGGATTCCAGTAGTAGCTTAGATGCGTCTATATACATTCTCCTGGCTTCCTTCACATCAAGTTTTTGAGATGAAAGAAAGTGCATTTTAAAACCTCTAACATCATCAGG
>JAUHXX010000032.1 GCA_030426825.1 Bacteroidia bacterium
CTACGGAATTTAGCTCCTTTATTTTTTCCACCGCCTTGTAACCTTGCAAGCGTTTCTTTAATCTCCTTTTGGATTTCTTTCTCAGTTACTTGAGGCTTCTCTTTGAAGTTCTTCTTCCCTTTTCCACCGCCGCCGCCAGCTTGCTTATTTTGCTGAGCTTGTTTTTCAACGTTTACCTTCTTAATTCGCTTCCGTTTTTTACGGTCAGCTTCTTTTGATTTATCTTTCTCAACTGGAAGAACAATCTTACCCACCACTTTAGGTCCTGATAATTTATCAGAAGCAGCTTTGATCGTTTCAATCTTCTCTTCAGGCACCTCTTCTTTTGTTTTTTCAACCTCAGGAGCCTTCTCTTCTTTCTTCTCAACTGGTTTTTCTTCTACCTTTTCAACTTTCTCTTTTTTCGCCGATTTATCCGGACGAGTTTTTTGATTAATAGAGTCAAGGTCGATTTTACCAATTACTTTGGTTCCAACTTTCGATTCAGCTTTTGCAGTTTCAACGGCAGGTTTCTCTTCAGCAACAGGCTCTTCTTTAATTGGTTCCTCTTTTACGGGCTCTTCTTTCTTCTCTTCTATAGGTTCATCCTCTTCTTCAATCGCAGGTTTTTCATCTTTTTGTAAGTCCTTTATAGAAAGAGACTCTCGCTTCTCTCCACTTACAACTGCATTTTCAGAATTTTGTTTTGCCACTTTGTCGTCAGCAAATTCTTCTTCCAATGCACTTAAAATCTCACCTTCGATTTTAGTGTTTGGTTTCGAGTCAATCTCGAATCCTTTGGTTTTTAAAAACTCAACAATCGTAGTTATACTGATGTTGAATTCCTTTGCAACCTTGTTTAATCGTTTCGCTTTACCTGCCATTTAAATAATTGGTTTGCTTATACTTTTTCTCTCTTAAGAAGTTTTACTCTTGCTCAAATTCAGCTCTAAGTACATTGATTACATCTTCAATGGTTTCTTCTTCAAGATCTGTTCTTTTCATTAATTCGTCCTTATCCAATTCAATTACTGATTTTGCAGAATCTAATCCAATAGATTTTAGTTCAGTAATTACCCACTCTTCGATTTCATCAGAGAACTCATCTAAATCTACGTCTTCAATATCTTCAGCACCTTCACGGTAAACATCAATTTCGAATCCAGTTAATTTACCGGCTAACTTAATGTTATGTCCTCCTTTACCAATTGCCAAAGACACTTGATCAGGCTTCAAATAAACATCTGCTCTACTATCTACCTCATCAATTTCGATTGTTGTGATTTTCGCTGGCGACAATGCTCTTTGAATGAATAATTTATCGTTGTTGGTGTAATTAATTACATCAATATTCTCATTTTTCAACTCACGAACAATTCCGTGAATTCGTGCTCCTTTCATTCCGACACAAGCTCCAACTGGATCAATTCTATCGTCATAAGACTCAACGGCTACTTTTGCTCTTTCACCTGGTTCACGAACAATCTTTTTAATGGTAATTAATCCATCAAAAACTTCAGGAACTTCTAATTCGAATAATCTTTCAAGGAATTCAGGAGCTGTTCTTGACAAGATAATGATTGGTGAGTTGTTTCTTAAATCTACTCTTGCTACTACCGCTCTAATTGCTTCACCTTTTTTGAAATAATCAGATGGAATTTGCTCAGATTTAGGAAGGATTAATTCATTTCCTTCATCATCCAAAATAAGAATTTCTCTTTTCCAAACTTGGTAAACTTCACCAGTAATGATTTCACCAATTCTTTCTTTGTATTTCTTGTAGATATGATCTTTCTCTAATTCTAAGATTCTAGAAATTAAGTTTTGTCTTAACGAGAGAACGTTTCTTCTTCCGAAGTCATCTAATTTAACCTCTTCTGCTACCTCTTCACCTACTTCAAAATCAGGTTCAATTTTCACAGCATCAGACAATGAAATTTCAATGTTATCGTCTTCTACTTCACCATCTGGTACAATTTCTCTGTTGATCCAGATTTCAACATCACCTTTATCCGGGTTGATAATCACATCAATATGGTCATCAGTTCCATACTTTTTTTTCAGCATAGATCTAAAAACATCTTGAAGGATGTTCATCATTGTTTCTCTGTCAATATTCTTGAATTCTTTGAATTCCGAAAACGACTCTATTAATTCCAACGCATTCATATCACTATTTAAATTAGAAAGAAATAATCAATTTTGTTTCTTTTACTTCGTTATAATTAAAGGGGATTTCTTCAATCACCCATTCTTTTTTCTTTTTTCCTTCGACTTTTCTTTTTTCCTTGGTTTCTAAAACAAAACCATCTTCATTTGCCGACTTTAGAATCCCCTCTAATGACCGTCCATGCTCGAGAGTTTGTACTTTAACTTCTCTACCGACATTTTTATAGTATTGCTTTAATACTCTAAATGGTTTAGTCATTCCGGCAGAAGAAACTTCTAAAGAAAAGTCTTCTTGTTCTCGATCAAGATTATGTTCAATGTTTCTTGAGATTTTTATACAATCCTCAATTTTCACAAAGCCTTCTTCTCGATCTAATTCCACTAAAATTTTATTCCCTGAACCTATCGAAATGTCAACAATATATAGAAGTTCATCATGCTCTGCTATTCTTTCTTCTGCAAGATCCTGAACTGTCTTTTTTGCTATCATTTTAGTACAAAAAGAGGGGACTTTCGTCCCCTCTCGGTATTATTTAGTGTTATTTAACGCCACAAATATACGACTTTTTCTTTATTCTGCAAGGTCTTTGTTTAGACTTTTAAGATTTGATATCATAAAGTGTTATTTTGGATGGTGAGGCATCATTCTCAAGAGCGGTGATCTGAATATTCACCAGATAATTTCCATCTTTAACTTCATTAGGAACAAAAATCAGTTCAGTAATTGTTTTCTCTGCTTGCGTATTTTCGGGATATTCCCAAAAAGTATGATGCCCAATCAGCTCTCCACCATCCTCTTCTCTATCAATAGATGGTAGATCTACCATGAGATGAGTAAAACCAAATTCATTAATTAATTCCACTGCCGTTTTTGAAAAGTAACAGGGATTGGTATTTGAATAATTGTTTGAAAGCTTGTTTGGTGAGTTTGGCAATGTCCTTACTATCAAAACTTTTACATCTTCTAATTGCTGTTGATGTTTTTCAAGAGCAGCAGATAAAAGCTCTCGAGTAATGATAAAATCTTCTTGATTGTACTCATTATTCAATTGAGCTTCAGGATCAACAGAGACTAACAATCCCTTAAAATGGAACTCTTTTAAGCATTGGTTGATTGAATAAAATTCTTTTGAAATATGGCCTACACACTCAGTATGCGTTCCGTGCGCATGTGGATTCATGAATAAATTTCTAAAATTCACTGCTCCTCCTTGATTTACATCTCCAATAAATCGATCTGTCATAACCGGTTTCAATTCTAAGGGATCGCAATACCATGCCCTTACCGAGTTTTCGTTAGGTGACATTGGAATAGAAATATCTATGGGTTGACTAGAATCAATGTAATCAGTATTATTCAATCGGAATTTCATAGTCCTAAAGATAAATTAAATACCTTTATTGACTTTTAATTTTGACCATAATAACTGGTAAGAACTGAAAAATGGCTAAGTATAAACTTTTATTTGAAGAGGAGTATGAGTTTGAACTAATTGGTATTTGTTCGAGTCATTCTGATTATAGATTATGCTGGGCCATCAATAACAGTATTAACATCAAACTTGAAAAAGAAGATGATTATTCAGTGTTCGGGAAAAAGGATGGAGAACATTTACATTCATTCTACAGTTATTATGATGAGGATGAACATGTAGAATATTATTTAATTAAGAATGTTTCAAATAATTATAAGCGACTTGTACCGGAAAAAGATCAAATTGATTATTTTATTATAATTAAAAACAATCTTGTTTTAGACACCAATAATTTGGTGTTGGAATTAAAAAAGAATGACAGTATTCTTACTGCATTTGTCTTTGATCCAAACGAGTTGAAATCAAAAGACAATTTAGTTTTTTAGCAAACGAAAATAAAATGAACAAAACCAAAATAGTAGCGACATTAGGACCAGCGTCTAGCACGAAAGAAGCATTGACCGAAATGATCAAACAAGGCGTTAATGTATGCCGTGTGAATTTCTCTCATGGTAAACATGAAGATCATGCAAAAGTCATTTCCATTATTCGTGAAATCAATAAAGAAATTGGTTCGCATGTTGGGATTCTTGCCGATTTACAAGGGCCTAAAATACGTGTTGGGGAAGTTGAGAACAATGGCGTTGAACTTGTAAATGGTGCTGAACTTACCATTACTACAAAGGAGTGTATTGGAACCAAAGAGAAGGTTTATTTAACTTATCAAACTTTTCCTAAAGATGTTGCGGTTGGTGATATGCTTTTACTTGATGATGGTAAACTTAAATTAGAAGTGTTATCAACCGACAAAAAGACTGAAGTGAAAACTAGGGTCATTCATGGCGGGATATTAAGTTCTAAAAAAGGGGTAAACCTACCGAACACAAAAATTTCATTGCCATGTTTAACAGATAAAGACAAGATTGATTTAGATTTTGCTTTAAGTCAAGATGTTGATTGGATCGGACTCTCTTTTGTGCGTTCGGCCAGAGATATCATTGAACTAAAACACATTATCTCAACAAATCAAAAGCATGCTAAAGTAATTGCCAAAATAGAAAAGCCAGAGGCCATTTTTGACATTGAAGATATTATTCTAGCCACAGACGCCGTAATGATTGCAAGAGGAGACTTAGGTGTTGAAGTTCCCATGGAAAAAGTTCCTATCCTTCAAAAACAAATTATAAAAACCGCGAGAAAACATGCTAAACCGTCAATAGTTGCTACGCAGATGATGGAAAGTATGATCATTAATTTTTCTCCAACTAGGGCTGAAGTTAATGACGTGGCCAATGCCGTTATGGATGGTGCTGATGCCGTTATGTTGTCAGGTGAAACCTCAGTAGGTAATCACCCTACAGAAGTAATAAAAGCCATGTCAAAAATTGTTGCTGAGGTTGAAAAAAATGATGACATCTATCATAAGGAAGAATTACCAGAAAAAAATCAGGATAGATTTATTACTGATTCTATTTGTTTTAATGCGGCGCGATTAGCTCAACGAGTTGAAGCTACGGGAATTATTACCATGACATTTTCGGGATATACTGCTTTTAAAATATCATCAAAAAGACCGAAAGCAAACACTTATGTGTTTACCGAAAACAGAACGATATTAACACAACTTAATTTGCTTTGGGGAGTTCAATGTAATTTCTATGATAAAATGGTGAGTACAGATCACACCATTGATGATTGTAAATACATTCTTCAAAAGAAGGGAGTAATTAAAAAAGGAGATTTGGTTGTCAATATTGCTTCAACTCCAATTGAAGAAAAAGGTCAATCAAATATGGTCAAACTGAGCTACGTTTAAACACACTTTTCCTTATAATTGAAGCCTTGGGTTTTAATGCCTTAATTTATCTGGATTTTACGTATTTTTACGCGTGCCCGAAAACAGAGATACGCGAGAATCTGAATTAGAAAACCTCAGATTAAAGGAGAAATACTTGGAAGTAATTAACTCTTTTGCATCTATTCTTTTTAAAGCTCAATCAATAGATCAGATCGTATGGGCAGTTGCCGAGCATGCCATAGCCAAATTAAACTATTACGATTGCGTTATCTATCTCTATGATGATGAAACAGGTTTGTTACATCAGAAGGCAGCATATGGACCGAAAAACCCGCAAGAACATCTTATCAAAGACCCTATCAAGATTTTACCTGGTAAAGGTATAGTAGGAAAAGTATTTGAAACCGGTATTGGGGAAATTATTAGCGATACCAGCAAAGACCCGAGATATTTGGTGGATGACGCCCCAAGACTCTCTGAGATTACCATTCCGTTGACTTATAAAGGCGAAGTGATTGGTGTTATTGACTCAGAACATCCTCAGAAGAATTTTTTTAATGAGCAGGATTTCAAAATGCTTTCGACAGTTGCGGCAATGATATCTAATAAGTTTGAGCAAGCCAAAGCTCATGAAGAATTGGAAAAACATAAGAACAACCTGCAACAATTGGTGGCCGAACAAACTTTAGAATTGGCACAGGCCAATCAGGTATTACTAGAGCAAAACAAAGAGAAGGAGATTTTAATCAAAGAAATTCATCACCGTGTTAAAAACAACATGCAAATAATGATGAGTTTATTGAGTCTTAAAATTAACTCTTCAGTGACAGCGAATGAACGATCTATTTTAAAAGAGTTTCAAGATAGAATTCGATCTATGGCTATAATACATGAGCGTTTGTATTTAGAAAAGGATATTAGCAGTATTTCAATTGACGAATATATTGATGAATTGTCAGGGAGTTTGTTAGCGTCATTTCAACGAACCGAAAATATTGAAATTGAAACCGAAATTGAACATATTCAATTAGATATAGACGTTGCAATACCTTTGGGTTTAATTATTAATGAACTCATGACAAACTCACTAAAGCATGCTTTTACGGATAAAGAAAAGGGATCTATTTCAATGAAATTCAAAGCAGAGAATAAAGAAGGGTTCTTTCACTATACAGATTCAGGTAAAGGTTTTATCAAAAAGGAACGCAAAGATGAATCTTTCGGTTTAGAATTGATTGAAATTTTAGTTGGGCAACTAAATGGCGAGATGACTTTTGATTCTGAAAATGGCGTGGAGGTAAATATGAAATTCAAACTATAAATTTCCGGCTAACACGGCCACTTTCTTAAATTGCGTTCTGTTGCCGTCAGCATCTGTTACAGAAATCAAAATCACGTATGTTCCGATCAGCGCTTTTTCACCATCATCTGTGATTCCATCCCATGTGTATGTACTGAAATTCCCAGCGAAAAAATTGTCTTTTAATTCTCTAATTAATCTTCCGTAATTATCAAAAATTTCAATGTTCACAATGTTTTCTGTTGATGACAAATCTAAGGTGATGGTGAGCACATCATTGTATCCGTCACTATCTGGTGAGAACATTTGTGGGTCAACGGTAACTTCTCCTGCAACTTCAGCTTCGAACAACTGCGAGTTTTCGTAACCGGGTGTTCCCCATTCTACCGTCTCCGCAGCAGTGTGCCAATTGTCAGGGTTATTCATTTCTCCATCAAAAGCAATTCGTTCAAGAGACTTGCCATCATTAGAAGCGAGCAATTCAAAATGAAAATCTTCATCATAATGAAAGAAATCAATGATGATTGAATCTTTTGAAAGCACGTATACCGTCCCTGAATCATTGGGATAGGATGGAATATCATTTGCTTGAACAAAAGTGCCTAGACCATAAATTGAGAAGTCATTGATAATGTCATTAGTATCTTCTGTAATCAGGACATATTCTTGTGGTAGAATCAGTCTTTGCACATCTGTAATTGACTTGTAATTTGCAATAGAATCGTCATCCCAGTTCGCTAAGAACAGTTCTTTTAAATCTAAAATTTTATCTGAATTATTATATAATTCTATGTAATCTGAGCCGTTGGTAAGTGGATTAAACATAAGCTCATTCAATATGATATCACCTTGTTCAATAGAATCAGGCAAACCAACAACTATAGTTTCACTATTCATGCTATTACCCCAGCAATCTTGACTTGAAGACACAGTAAGGTCGTACATTACACCTGGTACCATTGTATTCGGATAAACATTCAACGAAGATTCGGATTGATATTGCCAATTTAAAGTACCGACCATTGGACTTATAGTAACTGTAGCCGCAAAATTGGTATCTAAGAGTTCAGAAAATTCAATATTCACTTCACTAGCTGAGATTATTGTGAATGCGTTTATGCTAGGCGGATCAACATCATCTTGGTCAGTCCAAATTGAGTTTTGAAAGCCGGGTGTTCCACCTACCAAATCAACACAAGCTGCCCAGTTGCTGATATCATTACAAGGTGCGTCAAGGTGTTTTCTTTCAATTGACCATCCACCCTCATCTTTGCTTGCGTCTTGATACCAATCATCCGTGTAATAAATTGAATCGATTGTATTTCCCAAAACATCTTTAATCACGATTGCATCATCCGAATTGTTTAGCGAAGGCAAAGAAATTTCAGTGTAATTTGAGATGAAGAATTGTGCTCCATCTCCTGTGTTAGTTATTAGAAGGTACTCACCAGGGCCTAGAATGTATGAAGAAAAAGTTGCCGAGCCGGAAGCATCTGAAAGTGTCCAGTTGTTCAAATCAAAATAATTTAATGATCGGTTGTAAATTTCTACATATTCAACTTCTGGTAGACCAACTGCAGGCGATTGATCGCATACGAATTCTGTTATGATAACATCATTTGCAATAGGCGTTGAAGGCACAAAATAAAAGAAATTCGCTGTTGAAGGATTGACTACAGAATTACCTCCTAAATCCTCAACATTATTGACGCTTAATACATAATTAGTAGCATTCAAAAAGTTAGTTGGAAAGGTCAAATGCACAATTGAAGGGTCAGCACCATCCAAAACTGCCGTACTTGGCGCCCCTAAGCCATTATCAACTGAATAATTCGAAGCAGTTTCTGCAGTTGCTTGATCTACAATTTCAGAAAACTGGACATCAAGGGTCGTACTGGAAGTTGGGTTAGCTGAAATAAGTGTGGGAATTGTTGCATCCACGTAAGGCACGCCAAGGTTATCAAAGAAGAAGCTGGTTGACCTTGTAGAAGTATATCGACAAAACACGCCAAAATGAGAAGCTGAAGTATAAGTTGCATCTAAGACAGTTCCTTCAGAAACAAAATTATAACCTCCTGATGTGTCTCGGGAAACTCCCCAGTTACCTGCAGCATCTCTTGTTACTTGAACTCTTGCAATTGCGTTTGTGACATCAAGTACATCATCCACCCCATCTAAAATTTCAGTTGTGGCCAAACCATCTTGTCGGTATAAACTAATTTCGTCTGTCGTATTACCCAACAAAACAAAATAGCCATTCAAACTTCCTTTTAAGTTAGGATTATCAGCCATTAAATATAATCGTGTGTAATTAGAGCTTGAAGGATTAAATTCCATTCTTACATAAAAATCCCAAACAACATTATCGACAGAACTAGAAGCTAATGATAAATAAGAAGTGTCAGTAACGGCCGGTGCGTTTAATTGTAATTCGTTCGCTCCGTTGACAATAAAGTTAGAAGTTTGGCCCGACCAGGTTGGGTTTGCCGTAAAATCACCGTCTCCGAAATCTTCTGAAAATTGACCAAATACAAGACAATTAACCACTAATAATAAAACTGTTAAATAAAAACGCATTCGGTGAATTTTTTCCAGTGCTAAATATACTACTTTTGGGGTGTTAAAAAAAGCAATATCATGAGAATAGCAATTGTAGGTGCTACGGGACTTGTAGGAACAGAAATTTTAAACGTGTTAAGCGAATTTAAAATTGAATTTGAAGATCTTTATTTGGTGGCATCTGAAAGATCGGTAGGAAAATCTATGAACTATCAAAATAAGGAGTACACCATTAAAAGTTTGCAAGACGCTGTTGAATTGAAACCGGATATTGCCATTTTTAGTGCGGGTGGTGGAACATCTTTAGAGTGGGCACCAAGATTTGCAGAAGTTGGGACAACTGTGATTGACAATTCTTCAGCATGGAGAATGTCACCTGATCACAAACTCATAGTTCCTGAAATTAACGCAGATCAACTTACCGATAACGACAAAATAATTGCCAACCCTAATTGTTCTACCATTCAGATGGTGTTGGCACTTGCTCCGCTTCATAAAAAGTATACGATTAAACGAGTCGTAGTATCCACTTATCAATCTATATCAGGAACTGGAGTGAAAGCCATTCAACAATTAGAAAACGAAAAGTCTGGAACTGAAGGTGAGATGGCTTATCCATATCCCATCAATGAAAACTGTTTGCCGCACTGTGATGTTTTTGAAGAAAATGGCTACACCAAGGAGGAAATGAAATTGACCAATGAAACCAAAAAGATATTAGACGATCGCATCAATGTGACAGCCACGGCTGTTCGGGTTCCAGTATCAGGTGGACATTCTGAGTCTGTTAATATTGAGTTTGAAAATGACTTTGATCTCACACAGGTCCGAGCTTTATTAAACAACACAGAAGGCATCACTTTAAAGGACAATCCAGATACTAACACTTATCCTATGCCGCTTTATGCAAAAGGAAAAAATGATGTGTTTGTGGGAAGAATAAGAAGAGACGAAAGTCAAGCAAACACATTGAATATGTGGATAGTTGCAGACAACCTCAGAAAAGGGGCCGCAACAAACGCTATACAAATCGCTAAGTACGTTATAGAACAAAAATTAGTAAAAGCTTAAAAGACTGCTTTGATGAAGCATAAAAAAAACCGTCTGGGCCAAGCCGAGACGGTTTTTTATTTTCAATTCTTTTAACTATTGCGGATCCTTTGGATTCCCTTCTTCATCAACAAGATTATCGTAAATTCTTACTTTATCTTTCTTCTCTTTAAAGTTTACCACCGCTAAGTCGCGATACTCCATTTCATTGATATCAAAATCTTTCAATAATGGATTTAACAATCTGATGCCGACATTAAACATAATAGGCATTACAACTGCATCATCAATTACAATTTGATCTGCTTGAGCATAAAGTTTATTTCTCTTCTCTACATCAATTTCCTTAATTGCCGCTTCAAATATCTTATCGTATTCTGGATTTAAGTAACTGAAATAGTTGTTTCCTTGACCTTCAGGTCCATCTTGATTTGTACTGTGGAATAAATTCAAGAATGTCGCTGGATCAGGATAATCTGCAATCCAACCGAATCTCCAGAAATCTAGATCTCCTGCTTCAACTTTAGGGAACAACTCAGACATTGGCATAGTCTCCATTGTCACTTTTACACCTAAATTATTTTGAAGCATACTAATTAAGAACTCCGCGATTTTTACGTTTACACCACCACTTTTATTTAATGAAATGGTTAATTCAGGAAATCCTTTGCCATTTGCATAGCCTGCTTTGGCCATTAGAGATTTCGCTTTTACAGGATCATATTTGAAACCATTTACTGTTTCGTAAGGATAACCTGACATAGGCGGAACGAATCCGTTGTGAGCAGGAACACCTTCACCATCCAATACAAATTCTACAAGTGAATCTCTATCGATAGCATAGTTAAATGCTAATCTCACATTTTTATTAGAAAAGACTTCATCCGTAAATTTGAAACCGTAATACTGGATGTTTAGGCTATTCACAGATTGTACTTCGAATTCTTTATTCTTCCCTTCTTTTGCTTCTTCAAGTGTACCCATGATATTTTGAATTTCCTCTACAGGTAATCCCCAAACCATGTCTAACTCATCTGCTTTAAAGGCATCCAATTCAGCTTTTTTATCCTTGATAAAAGAAACCTCAACTCTGTTAAGGAATGGCAATTGATTCCCGAACTCATCTGTTCTCCAATAATTTTTATTCTTTTTGAATTCAACTTTATTTCCGTTTTCAATTGAGGTCGCAATGAATGGACCAGTACCAACCATGTGATTTCTCAATCCATCATATCCATAATGATCTACTGCCTCTTTAGGATAAATAGCCGTAGACATTAGAGCAAGCATATCTGGCAATGAAGACAACGGGTCATTGATTTTTACTTCAACGGTATACTTATCAACCACTTTGATTCCTGACACTTCTTTTGCAGATCCTGATTGATATTCCTCAGCTCCCACAATTACATCCCTAAATAAAGAGCTCCATTTGTTTGCTTCGTGCGTAGAACACACATAATCCAGACAATACTTCACATCATTCGCATCCATTTCTCTTCCCGTTCCACCTGAAAAACAATCATCATCATGGAACATTACACCTTCACGAATTTGAAAAGTATAAACTGTTTTAGAATTATCAATGTCAAAACTTTCTGCTAATGCAGGTTTAGTTTCAAGCGTTTTTTGATCAAATCTAAAAAGACCCTCATAAGTATTTGAAAGGATATGGGTAGAGTACACATCATTCACTTCTACAGGAAATAATGAAGTGAAATCCTCAATAGAGTTAACTCTCAAGATTCCACCAGAGAATTTACCTCCTTCAACCTTTTCTAAGACAGAAGGATCACCTTCTTCTTCGGTTGCTTCTTCAGCGCCTCCACAAGAGGCTAGAAATCCAATAAAAATAGAACTTAGAATGAAAATTTTAAATGACTTCATTTCAATGATTTTGGCGAATAACAAATATAAAAAATTATTACAGATATGCGCCGTATTCAACGTTTAAATTGAAACTCCACGTCTAAATGGATTGCGGTGATAATAAGAGTCTGGATTCGTGAATCTTATTGATAATTCGAAGCCCCCTCTATAAGATGATGCTTGATTTAATCTTGAGATATTGATGTCGTACGACATGCCCACTGAGAAATTTGAAATACCCAAATATATTTGAGGAATTATTGCGTCCAAAACATTGGTGATTCTCATATCCAATCCGCCCGTAACGGACATTTCAGAATTAAAGCCAGTTGTTTTAGAAGCAGCTTTTAATCGGTATTTCCAAAGCGATCCGACAAGTACTTCATGTTGTTTCCCTTGCATTGAAAGCGTCAAATTCGGATACCAATATAGATCTTCTGTGTTGGTTGAAAATAATGCAGAACCATGCAACACAAATCGCATTTTCAATTTATTAGTTTTATCTGCATTGTATGTAAACGCTGGTCGGTTAATGTGATAGACCGAAAACCCAATTTTAGCGTCTTGCGGGGCACTGGCCGTGACATTTCTATCTCGTCTAGTGTACCAATATCCGATTCCTGCACTCACATCTCCGTATGAAAAACCTTGGAATTCTATTCCAGACCCATTGGTTAAAGCTGGATCAAAATTTAAACCATTGTATTGACTTCCCCATTGCATTTTAGATGGGTCTAGGCCCGTTACACCGTAATTGCCTTGAATTCCCATTGAAAACCTACCATTTCTGCTCACCGGAATAAAGGTTGTAAATGTCAGTCCACCTTGCGTATTACCAATCTCAACATCACCTGCAACATCTTTGAAGGCTTGCAGCCCTAAAGCAAAAAACATAGGACGTCTTGGATTTCCTTTTCCGAATGAATATTGAAAAGAGGCGCCGTATGTTCGGAATGATTTATTGATGGATTGCCATTGATCCTTCCAATTAATCTCGGCCCTTAAGTTTCCACTGAACGCTCCGGTAAAAGCAGGGTTAATTTGAAACAAAGCTCGTGTAGTTTGAGAGAAATGAATATCCTGCCCAATTGAACCCAAGGGTAACCACAATAGTAATATGAAGCTTAATTTTTTAATCAAACCAATAATATATACTCGCTTTAACAAATTAGGTTACTGAAAAGTTACTGCAAAGTCAAAATAAATAAGGGATACAGCATACTATCCATTATCTCTCTCAAATAAAAAAGTCTCACCATATTGGCGAGACTTTTTTTAATTATTTGATTTTAAAAGTATCCATGAACTTAGTAGTAAAATTACCTTTTCTAAATTCCGGATCTTTCATTAATTGTCTGTGGAATGGAATTGTTGTTTTAACGCCATCAATGAAATATTCTTCAAGCGCTCTTTCCATTTTTGTAATTGCCTCTTCACGTGTTTGTGCTACAGTAATCAATTTTGAAATCATTGAATCGTAGTATGGAGGAATAACATATCCTGCATAAACGTGGGTGTCGATACGGATTCCATGACCACCTGGCTCGTGATAATCTGTGATTTTTCCTGGTGAAGGTCTAAAATCATTATGTGGATCTTCGGCGTTAATTCTACATTGAATTGCATGTAATTGAGGAATGTATTCTTTTCCTTCAATTTTATCGCCTGCTGCTAATTTAATTTGCTCCTTAATGAGATCATAATTAATTACCTCTTCAGTAATGGTATGTTCAACTTGTATTCTTGTATTCATTTCCATGAAATAAAAATCTCTGTTTTTATCCACTAAAAACTCTACCGTTCCAACACCTTCATACTTTACAGCTTTTGCAGCTTTCACTGCCGCTTTACCCATTGCTTTACGCAATTTTTGAGTCATAAAAGGAGAAGGCACTTCTTCTACTAATTTTTGGTGTCTTCTTTGAATCGAGCAATCTCTTTCGGACATGTGACAAGCATTTCCGTATCTGTCGCCAGCAATTTGGATTTCTATATGGCGTGGCTCTTCAATGAATTTCTCCATGTACATGCCGTCATTTCCAAAAGCTGCTTTTGACTCTTGTCTTGCAGAGTTCCAATGCTCTTCCATTTCGTCTTCACTCCATACAACACGCATTCCTTTACCACCACCACCGGCGGTAGCTTTAATCATCACTGGATAAACAATTTTCTTAGCAGTTTCTTTAGCATGAGCCAAATCTTTCAATAATCCTGGCGAACCTGGTACACATGGTACACCAGCTTTTTCCATTGTTGCTTTAGCAGAAGCCTTGTCTCCCATTCCTTCAATCATTTCTGGAGAAGCACCAATGAATTTGATACCATTTTCTCCACAAATTTTTGAGAATTGCGCATTTTCAGATAAGAATCCGTATCCTGGATGCACTGCGTCTGCGTTTGTAATTTCACAAGCAGCAATAATCTTTGGAATATCCAAATAAGACTCCGAACTTGGAGGAGGTCCAATACAAACCGCTTCATCCGCAAATCTAACATGCAAACTATCTCTATCTGCTGTTGAATATACTGCAACGGTTTTAATCCCCATCTCTTTACATGTTCTAATTACACGCAAAGCAATTTCCCCTCTATTCGCTATTAATATTTTATCAAACATCTTTTTATTCTTTTTTTACTAAGTTTTTCGAATGTACTCGACATCCCCTTTTGTATAGAAAAAACTTAAATTCATGTTGTTCTTAATAAATTCCTTGAGCTCATCAGAAGTGACAAATTGTTCATCCACATTTTCTGAAATCTCAAATAAAGTAAAGCCATTGTCTCCCATTTCGATATAATGCAAATAATAATCACCACCTGCATACTCTTGAATATTTAAAAATATTCTGTCGTTAATCGTTGTTGAGTGCATAAAATACTTAGTCTTTGTATAAGTACTATCGTATGAACTATAGCTATTTTCTGTAACCGTATATTTTACTTTACTGAATTTTTCTATGTTGTAATAAGTTGGGTTTTCATATTCTAAATCGGCCGTGGCCACCCATTCACCAAAAAGTTTTTTGTCAATCTTCTCTTCTGCTGGTCCAATAGCAACCTTTGATTGGTAAGGACATGCAGTCAACAAGAAAGTTAATCCGAGTAGACATGAGATTTTGACAATGAAAACTTTCATTTCAGTTTAAATTTAGCTTATCAACTCAGCGATTTACGCTGGTTCAACTAAAAATAAAGGTTGGTCATATTCAATTGGAGAATTATCGTCTACCAATACTTTCACAATTTTACCTGCAACTTCAGATTCGATTTCATTGAAGAGCTTCATTGCTTCAACAATACAAATCACATCACCTGCACTAATCGTATCTCCAACATTCACAAAAGCATCTTTATCTGGTGAACTTCTTCTATAGAATGTTCCGATCATTGGAGATTTAATTTCAACCAAATTACCATTGCTTTCTGCTGCTGGTTCTGCCGCAGGTGCGGTAGCTTCTGGAGCGGCCATTGGAGCTGCTTGTTGTACAGCAGGTGGAGCTGTTTGAACCGCAACTGGAGCTTGTTGAACAAATACTTGCTCGGTTGCACTTGCGTTCTCCGCTTTAATTGTGATTTTAAACTCTCCTTGCTCTATGGCAACTTCGTTCACTCCTGATTTTGATACGAACTTTATTAAATTTTGAATTT
This sequence comes from Bacteroidia bacterium, assembly GCA_030426825.1. Lineage (GTDB taxonomy): Bacteria > Bacteroidota > Bacteroidia > Flavobacteriales_D > Crocinitomicaceae > Paracrocinitomix. Next base: position 15,848 of record JAUHXX010000032.1, read on the forward strand.
CCTTAATATCCATAATTTGTGTTTAGTCTTATTCAGTTAAAAATTATTTTTAATATGCCCATTTAACGTAGATAGCACCCCAAGTGAATCCACCGCCAAACGCGGCAAGGACGATATTATCGCCTTTTTTCATTTTCTTTTCATATTCCCATAATAACAGTGGAATTGTTCCGGCAGTTGTATTACCGAATTTCTCAATGTTAATCATGATTTTATCATTATTCAAGCCCATTCTTGATGCTGTAGCATCTATAATTCTAAGATTTGCTTGATGAGGCGCCAGCCATGCAATGTCATCCGCGGTTAAATCATTTTTCTCCATGATTTCAACTGCTACATCAGCCATATTCTTTACAGCATGTTTAAATACTGTTTTCCCTTCCTGGAAAACGTATTGTCCGTCAGACTCTGCATTCTCTTTTGTGATTGGTTCAACAGAACCACCAATTTTTTGAAGTAAAAACTGTCTTCCAGCTCCATCAGATTTCAAAATTGAATCTTGAATTCCAAGTCCATCATTATTAGGCTCCAGCAACACACCTCCACCACCATCTCCGAAGATGATGCAAGTTGCTCTGTCTTTATAATTAATGATTGAAGACATTACATCTGCACCAATTACGATCACTTTTTTATAAGTTCCGTTTTCGATATAAGTTTTACCAATATCTAAGGCATATAAAAATCCAGAACAAGCTGCGCTTAAGTCAAAACCCCAAGCATTTTTAAGGCCTGCCTTATCACAAATAACATTTGCTGCTGAAGGGAAACGGTAATCCGCTGTAATGGTACCCACTACGAGCATATCAATATCTTCTGGTTTTAAACCAGTTTTTTCAAGAATTCCTTCAATGATTTTAACACCAAAATCTGACAATGCCTCTCCAGCATCTGCCAATCTTCTTTCTTTTATTCCGGTACGGGTAAAAATCCATTCGTCATTGGTGTCGACCATTTTTTCAAGGTCATGGTTAGAAAGCACCCTGTCCGGAACATATCCGTGAACTGCTGTAATAGCGGCGGTTGTTTTACTCATTGTTTGCTGTCAGCTTTTGGATGAACTAATTTGGGTTTAGTTGCGGTTTTAAATAAGGGCTAAATTTATCAAAAAAATGAAAGATTCGATCATTTTTTAAGCAAAACTGTACGATTTTCGTCAAAAAACACATAAATCTAGACGAATTTATGAAGGATATCGTACAAACAAAAAAAGGACAACTGCGTTTATACGCAGTTATCCCTTAAAATTTTTTAAGAAAAATTCTCTTTAACCTGTTATCAGACAGCCAATTCTTTTTCCATCACGACTTTACCTTTGTAGTAAAGTTTTCCTTCGTGCCAGTGAGCTCTGTGGAAAAGGTGAGGTTGACCAGTTGTAGGGCAAGTTGAAATATTATCAGCTACCGCTTTAACGTGTGTTCTTCTTTTGTCTCTTCTCGTTTTCGAGATTTTTCTTTTAGGATGTGCCATTTTTCCTTATTTAATACTGTTATTTTTTCAATTTACTAAGCGCAGCCCAACGTGGATCAACACTTTTTTCTTCATCTTCTGAAGTGTCATCTGAGGGCTCAACCTCATCTTCTTCTACCATCAGATAATTATCCATTGCTTCTAGCATTTCTTGATTGCATTCACCTTCTGGGTGAACTCTTTTTGAAGGAATGACAATACATGTCAATTCATAAATAGGATGCGTCAAATCAATTTCAATTTCATGTTCAGGGATCATAATGATTTTTTCATCATTGGTTTCGCCTTCACCGAATTTGTAGATTAATTCTTCTTCACCTTTAATAGCGAGATAAAAATCATCTGTGCATTTATCACACATTAATTCAACCTTGCCTTCTATTTCAAAATTAACGACCAGCATTGTTGCTTTTTTTTCAAAATCAACATTTACTTTCAATTCGCCATTTTGAACTTCAGAATAATCAAGTTGCTCAAAGAACGTTTTCCCTATTTCAAAGTTGAACTGATGAATCCCTTCTTTCAGTCCAGAGAACCTTATCACATATTCACTCTTACTCATCCCGCAAAATAGGACGGCAAAGGTAGGAATAAAATTTTATACTACAAATCTATTTCTTGGTAGATTGTTTTTGAAGTGGATTCTCATGCAGCAAAGCATATTGTTTTCTTCTTTTGTAAACGTCACATGCTAAGTAATATGCATTTCTAAAAGAGCGAGGAGATGCTTTGTCTTTTCCTGCCAAATCATAGGCTGTACCATGGTCTGGAGATGTTCTTACTATAGACAATCCTGCAGTAAAATTAACTCCTTCATCAAATGAAATTGATTTAAAGCCTGTTAAACCTTGATCGTGATACATGGACAAAATTCCATCAAATATTTTCACATTAGATGATCCAAAAAATCCATCTGCTGAATATGAACCGTAAATAAGCTCCCCCTCATCTCTTAATTTAGTGATGACAGGATTAATAATATCCATTTCTTCAGAACCAATTGTTCCTCTATCTCCTGCGTGTGGATTGAGTCCCAATACGGCCACTCTTGGTTTTGGAATTAGAAAATCTTCTTTCAAAGACTTGATCATCATTCTTAATTTTTTCTCAACGGCTTCTGGCGTAATTAATGAAGCAACGTCTTTTAATGGAACATGACCAGTTACTACTCCCACTCTCAAGTCGTCAGCAATCATAAACATGAGTACATCTTCAGCTTCATCCGCGTCAGCCAAATATTCTGTGTGCCCAGCGAATTTAAACCCCGCTTCTTTCACACAATCTTTATTAATAGGCGCAGTTACTAAAACATCAATCTTACCTTCTTTTAAATCTGCCATGGCAGCATCAAGAGAAAGAATTGCGTATTTTCCTCCATTCGCATTTTTTTCGCCCAAGACGATATTTACTTCTTCCGTCCAGCAATTGATAACATTCACCTTTTTAGGCTTAGCTTCTTCAGCATTTTTTACAGCCAAATAATTGAACTCATGTTGGTTTGCTGCTTTTTTGTGAAAGCTTACCGATTTTGATGATCCATAGATAATTGGAATAGAATTTTTATATATCTGCGGGTCAGCCAATGTTTTAATAATAACCTCTAGGCCAATTGCATTGATGTCACCAATTGTGATTCCAACTTTAATTAAATCGTTTGCCATTTTATTTTGCTTTTCTCTTTAAGTACTCAACCAATAATCTCACTCCTGCTCCTGTACCACCTTGACCTCTATAAGAATCTTTTTTATGGCTAAAAGCTGGTCCTGCAATATCAATATGGATATAAGGTGAAGATGTAAAGTGCTCTAAAAACTTACCCGCTGTGATCATTCCAGCGTAAGGTCCACCTAGATTTTTAATGTCTGCAATTGGCGATTTTAATTCGGCCTTATAATCATCCCAAAAAGGAAACTGAACAACCCTTTCATT
>JAUHXX010000033.1 GCA_030426825.1 Bacteroidia bacterium
ATCCGTTTCCCTTCCTTTATGTTCCCTTCGATCGTAAAACACAAAATATAAATAACCATTGGTTTGGTCAATGGTCATCCAAGTTAAAAATTGGTGCCTCTCACTATTGTCAGTATTGACACGTTTAGGCTCAGACCATGTTATTCCGCCATCTGTTGATTTCTTTAACCAAATATCCGTATTGTCTGTTCCGTTTCGTTGATCTGCCCAATTGACATATAGCGTCCCTCTGTGAGCTGAATTACTTAAATCACATGCTGTAACAGGCAAACCATTACATCTGTAAATCCCTGGAATATCAATCACCCACCCCACTGGTTGTGTACCAATGAATTGCTCCTTAGCCAACCAAGTTTTTCCTTCATCCAAAGAGGTATTGAACCATAAACTATCAGCTCTAGCCCAAACCACATAAATTTCGCCATTTGGCCCAACTGCTGGCACGGCTCCTTCTGCAGTTAAATCATTGTCTTTACAATCTCCTCCAACACTAGATATCGTTACTGGATTTGACCAAGTCAATCCACCATCTTCGGTTTTAGAAAACAAAATGTGACTTTTATCCTCTGGTTTATCCGAATCATAGGCGTCAAATTGCGTCCATGTCATATAAATATGATCGTTTTCAGGATTCAATGCCACCCATTGTTTATCGTGATATTTGCCGTTGGCTATTGTGTGTCCTTGATATTTGAATTTACCTTTTAGTTTTTTAGAATATTGTGAGACCATCCCTCCTATCAAAGCTTCTCCATGAATATTCGACAAGTGAAAATAATAATACCTTCCTTGATTATCTATCAACATGCAGGGGTCGCCGTTTACACCGTATTTTGATTTTATTGAACGTGACTTCCAAGTTTTTCCTGCGTCTGATGACCAATAGTAATCGTTCATAACCGTTCCAGCAATGACCTCATTGGTGTTGTTTGGATTCACAAAAATGGATGGTTCCACCTGAGTATATGTATAAGTAGCTTTTTTAGGACGCGGCAAAGTGACATTGGTAATTTGACCAAAAGTTTCATTCATTAGCAAAACTGCCAAGCCTAGAATTAATAAGATTTGTTTCATTGAGAATTTTTAGAACGGATATCCAATTCCGAAATTTAAACGAAGCGGGTGTGGTTGAATATAATCCACAATTTTGTTAGGATCTTCAGGATCTGTTTTGAAATAATTCTTGTAGTCGGCTTTCCCAGTCGTCCACCAACGTTCACCTTCTGGAAGATATGGGTTGTGTAATGACCATGCCAAATCAAGACGCACAATCAAAAACTCAAGATCTACTCTTAACCCAAAACCTGTTCCTATAGCGACTTGTTTATAGAATGAATTGAATTGAAACACTCCCGGATCATTAGGTGTTAATGGATCCTGTTTAATTTTCCAAATATTACCCATATCCACAAACAAAGCTCCATGTAATAATTTAGAAAACTTAAATCGCCATTCGATATTCAACTCTAATTTCATATCTCCAATTTGGGTGGTTGTAGCGTTCGAATCAGCATAGGTCTTTGTGCTTCCAGGTGCCATAGTTCTTGCACTAAAGGCTCTGATATCATTTGATCCTCCAGCAACGAAACTTTGCGTATATGGCAATGAAATACCATTTCCATAAGCGTACCCCGCTCCTGCAATAAAACGATAAGCCATATTATGATTTCGATTCACCACCTGATTTACAGTGAATGTGTTTTCACCTTTGTAGAATTGCGCATATGGTACATTAAATAAGCGCTTTCCATCTTCAGCAAACGATTCTACAAATCCTAGAGAATCGTCAAATGCGGCTTCAAAAGTGTTGACAATTAAGCCGGCCGCAGACAAGTTAAAATTGTTGTCAAAGGTGTGAGGAGTTTTTCGCTCTGCCTTTTTCTTTTTCAAGTTATTATAATGATGTCCAAGATTTAGCACGCCTATTGATAAGAAATCACTGTATGAATTAATCAAGAAAGGGTCATTCGCTAATTTAAGTCCAGCATCAAATACCGAATCTTTTTGAATTTCAACATAATTAAATCGCAAAGGAATCACCGTAAAAATTTGAGTTTGATTGGGTGATGAAAACTTCCATTTGTAAGTAAGTTCTGCAATGTGACGTTTGAACTCAGATCTTTTTTGATAATTATAAAGTGTGCTTATATCTGTAGAAGGAAACGAGCGTTTTGACATCCCTTCTTGCATTTTTTTAGTAATGGGAAAGAACTTTTTTAAGCTATAAGTAATCTCCGGTCCCCATTCGAAGGTATTCAGCCCTCTTAAATTCACCAGGTTTTCATCTGAATCTTCTCCTACAATCAATGGTTGAGATTGAAATCCTCCAGAAATATTAATTTTTATTGCATTCGCTCCTCTACTTAGATTCTTATTGATATAAGTTATCCCTCCAGAAACTCCCAAAATACTGTTGGTATTGGTAGCTCTCGGCTCAATCGTAAACTGTTGTTTTTTAGTTGGCGTAAGATCGTAATATACGTCTACCTGGCTACCTCTTGGATCATCCGGAGAAATTTCAACAGTCGGATTAATTCTGGAAAATACATCCAATCGCAATAAACTTTTGTACGAACGATCTATGTAATAATCTTTAGCGTAATGAACCTCTCTAAAACTACGGTTTGTATGCTCTAAAAAGTTTTGCTTGTCTAGCATGTATGGCTTCACATATGGCGTTTCATTGTAAATAAAATAACCTTTGTAATACAAATTAGTGTCGATATTTTTTTCAAATAGTTTAACACCTTTTCGTTTTCTATAATCTGGATTAAAATTGAAGAAATGCTTGGTGATTAAGGTATCTGAAATAAATAGGGTATCCAGTAAAGCATACCCCTCTTTTATTGAATAATAATCAATACCTAGATCGCGACATCTTTGTTTATAAGCCTCAAAATCTTTAAAAGACAATGAATCTGGGTTATGCAATCTAAAGGTTACTTTATCTACTGTGTAGGGCTTGTGAGGCAATACCGTTGTTGAATCAATTCGCTTTTCTTTGATATAAATCACAAGATTTGCCTTGTAATCACCCACTGTAGTATCAACTACAAAATTGATATAGTTTTTAGTAAAACCGAAGTAAGCGTTGTCTTTTAAATATTTCGTGTAATGAGTTCTCTCTTTCTCCAAAACATCCTCATCTAAAAGGTTCCCTACTTTCAAATCGGTCCCTTCTTTTTTCTTCATTTTGTTGTACAATCCCAGCATGGACCTGTTTCTTTTGATATCATCAAACTTGATATCATTTATGATATAAGGCCTACCCGTTGTTACAAAGTACTTGACAGTCGCTTTTTGTTTTTTCTCATCAAATTCAATACTATCCTTTATCTGTGCATATTTGAATCCCTTTTGACTGAGATAAATACTCATTTGTTTCTTCGATTTCGAAATCTTTGCGGTATCTAGGATAACTGGTGCCTCGCCCCAATTCGAAATTATCCAATACCTCCAACCTAGGCTCAAAGACTTTCTATTTTTGACTTTCTTCTTATAATGTGTCTTACCTTTTCTTCTTGCCTTTTCAATTCTTTTTTTGTTCTTTTTATCTTCTTTGGCCTTTTTCTTTGCGTTCTTTTTTTTAACCTTTTCAGTCTTTCTTTCTACCTGTTTTTTATAACGCGTACTATCTATTCTATTGTAGATAAATAATTTAAGCCCAGAATTTGGAGTTGGTCTGACATATTCAGACATGTCATACTCATCAATTAATTCATGTTTTGAAGCCCATTCTTTACTGTCGTCATCTTTATCTGTTACTTCAAACAAAATTTCGTTATCCTTGAGCAAATAATTGCCCTCACCAACATACTTCGCTTGACGGCAACTTGCAGAGAACAATGCCAAAAGTGCAATTAATAGATATGATTGAAATTTAAGATTCACTAATTAATTATCTTTGCTCAAATCCCAAAGGGAGTCTAACTTTACAAAAATAAACGAATAAGCCTTGTCTCTTTCAAAAAACGATATAAAATTCATTCGCTCACTGCATCTTAAAAAATTCAGAGACCAAGAAGGCTTGTTTATTGTTGAAGGAGTCAAACTTTTGAACGAACTTTTAGCGCAGGACAAATTTGAAATTCAGGATATTTATTGTTTGGAAAGCGTTGAACTAAACGAACTCAAAGGCGCAACAATTCACCTCATTTCTAATAAAGAGTTGGAACGAATTTCAACTTTAAAAAGTCCTAATCAAGTACTAGCAGTTGTTAAACAAAACAACTCTAACAAAATAGATTTTGAAGCAGACGGTGCGCGAATAATTCTTAATTCAATTAATGACCCTGGGAATTTTGGAACAATTATACGCACGGCAGATTGGTTTGGAGTTCAACAAATTATTTGCTCTTCGAACTCTGTTGATCTTTACAATCCAAAGGTGATTCAATCTACCATGGGGGCAATTTTTCGAGTGGAAATAATATACACAGATATTATCCCCGCCCTTGCTTTATTCAAAGAAAAAGACTTTGAACTTTTGTCAGCTGAGATGGTGGGTGAATCAATTTTTGAAACGGATTTTCAAGCTAAAACTGTATTTGTTATGGGATCAGAATCTCATGGCGTAGATGAAGCAATTAGCAAAGTATGTGACAAAATCACGATTCCTGCCTTCGGAAAAACAGAATCATTAAATGTAGGCATGGCTACCGGGATTATTCTATCGCATTACGCGAAAAACTGCCAATAAAAGCCAAAGGGTTTCAAATAATAAAACAACTCTCATCTGCAGTGAATAGTTAACATTCACCCCAAAACTTTCGCATATATTTGGGTATGAAAAGTTTCATAGTTGTTATAATTGGCCTCTGTTCATGCAATGAGCCATCTGAAGAATTCAAACAAAATTTTGAAACTGAGCAAAATCTAGAAATTTCAACCCCTGCAGACAGCATTGGTCCAGATATTTTTCCAGAGAACTGCGAGTTAATGACTACCATCTACAAAATAGACAGCTCCATGCAAGACAGTACCTTGATCTGCACAGAATACCTGTTTATTGACCAATCTAAAAGTAAGGTAGGTAAATGTTATTATCGTTTACCTTTTGAAATTGATGCCATTTCAGTCGATCTGCTCGAACGCTTAAAAAAAGAACAGTCAGTGGAAACGTTTGACCCAACCATTTGTGAAGTTGGAGGACATAGTGCTTACAATAAGTATCAATTTACTGACAAGGATAACGGCCACTATGAAGTACATCATTACAAAGCATGGTACGAAGATTACACAGCTGAAGGCGAACCGGTAACACATGAACATCCCGAGTACTTCTTAGGCGAGAAAATTTCCATCACAGAAAACAATCATTTTTTAAAATTATGTGCTTTAAATGCGGAAGGTGATGTTATTGAGTCTATCGAGAATTTTTATAATGAAAACGGCATTTTAATACGCCAAAAATGGTTCAATTATGGAACCACTCTTGTATCCCATTTTGTTTACAGTTTTTAACGTTTAAGAATCCAACTCGAAAACCCATCCTTCGCTTTCAAATTCTCCCCCGCTTCAACGGCTGATGGTCTATCAAGATGACAACTTGAAGAAACATAGTTGAGTTTTGAACCAATAATCACCTCTGCACGGTAGCCTTTACTGATTAACTCTTCTTTTCGTTTATGTGCATTTTCAAGAATTGAAAAAGAGCCGCATATAACGTGATAGGAACAATCAACTGGATTATCAATCTGCTTTTTAGGGAATTTAGAGGGATCTAATTTGGTGGTTTTTGACCAATTCAACACTGGGTCAATTGGCACACTAATGTCAACATTCTCAACAATTGTATCTGAAACAACCGGTTCAACTTCATCTTCACGAATTTGATTTCCTACTGAACTTTTGGTTGGCCAAAACGAAGACAAATCTATCCCGAAAATTGAATTGCCAGTGCGCAAGCTGTCCAGGTGAAAATCCTTAAAAATCTCTATTCTACCCGAATAACAGGCCACCCAAATTTCAGATGCATCCCAATTTGCGCAAATGCCTATTGGTTTTTCAGATGTTTCAACCGTTTCCATAATTTCCATTTTTTTCGCATCAATTTTCGAAAAAGAATGGTCAAAATAATTGACGCAATACAGGTAATTACCAGATGGAGAAACCACCATTGAACGGGGACCACTAGCTGTTTTACAATATTTCTTTGACTGATTGTGACGATTATATTGCAGAATTTTATTGCTTGAATTTAAACTGACATAAAGCAGACTATCATGATTACTCAATACCAAATGTCTTGGTGATCGTCCAACATCTCTGATATAATTTACCTCATAAGAATTGAGGTCTACTTCAGCAATTTTTGTTGAGCCCATAACTGTGACATAAGCAGTTTTACTATCTGCTGTAATGTCAATACCTCTAGGATGTGCGCCAATTGAAACTGTTTTTTTGACTTTTTCGGTTGATAAATCCACTATTGAAATATCACTTGACGTCCAATTTGATACAATGAGGGTTTGTTGATCTTCTGAAATGGCAATGTATTTTGGCACCGCTCCTACTTTCACGACAGCTTCTATTTCAAAAGATGTACAATTGATTTTATAAATAAAACTCGGGTCAAACTCCTTACCAATACAGGCATCACAACCAGGTTGTTCGAATCCAGTGCCGATCATGCTGTAATTAGATACCCACAAATACTTGCCATCTTTCGTAAAAGCCGCCTCTACCGGACCACCTCTATAATTCTCGTTTTCATATTCTTTAAAACCGAATTTTCTAAGGTTGACTCCATCCTTAATTTTTGCAAGACGTTGACCTGATGAATTATAAATAGTCACGGTATGACGATACATCATATTTTGGGCTGCAAAAAGGCCTGTTCCGCTACTTACTACTGATTTAGGTGAAATGCCATCTCGAATTTCATGCTTTTTAACTATGTATGAACGAGATTGAGCTAAACTTGTGTTTGAACTGAGAGTAAGTACTACGACTCCAATATAAGCTGCAATTCTTTGATACCATTTACTTTTTCGGTTTCGCCCTTTTTGTTGTAGGCAACCGTTAAGTTGGTCAGCATGCGCTTTAATATTTCGGTGTTTGAGCACGGTTCAAAATAGTTCTTCTGTAAAGGTAAGTTTAAACTTCGAAGATAATTCTCTATCTCATTGTGATCAAAGATTCTTCCTTTACTAAACGGATTAATGTAAAACAGAATATTTCTGTCATCTGTTAACCCCAACATCTTCAATGTCTGAAATTCGTCTACGAAGCCAAGAACGAAATGGTTAGGCAGATTTACGCCATAAATTGGTATTTGCAATTTTTGAGCGATTACCGAATAAACTATTGATAATGAAAGTGGATTTCCTTTCTTAGAAGTTAGCACTGTATTGATGTACGAATTCTCTTCAGAATAAAAATTGCTTTTACTAGATTCAAATCCACACAAATCGAAAATCACATGATTGAAAATCTTTACGATTTCAAAGGCCGTGTTTTCTTCATTGATTTCTAACCAAACTTTTTGTTTGATTTTGTCTAATTCAAGTTCTATATCTTGCTCTTTGACTTCCGGAAATTCAAACTTTGAAATGATCAAAGAACCTTTCAATAAATCTCTCGTGGTAGATTCTCTCCAAGCTTGCAGATCATTCTTTACCTGATTAAAATGAATCTCCTTAATTACTTGTTGAATACGATCACCGTGTCCAGTATCGTCAAAAGCAAATTGACCCGACCGCGAACTTAAAGTCTGTTCAAGCGAAGGAACAATTTCTTGACCAAGTTCGATCAACCGTTGTTTTACATGTCCGAATATATTCGGATCTGGATCTTCAACTAACCTGATTAAGGCCGTGAGTTGATTTGTATCTGCATTCAATGTTTCCACTGCTACAAATGTACGGTGGTCGACAGGGCATTTATTTTCAGAGGGTTAAATGTTTTTCACTAAGGCTTGTTAGCTTACCTGAATAAAGAGAATAGATTAAAACAATTAACTAGCTGTAAAACAAGTTTTTAACAGAATAAATTAAAACGTTAAAAAACCTAAATTTCAGTATAAAAAAAGCTATTTAGCTGTGAGTCTGTCCAAAACAGTTTTCACAAGGGCCTTCATTTTATCTTTATAGTCTGGCATAAATTCATTCGAATAACGATTCGCTAAAACCAAACAGCAAGTCACAGCTTCATGCCCCAATGCCGCTGACAATGCATAAATAGCAGAAGTTTCCATTTCAAGATTTGTGGCGCGTGCACCGTCCCAACGATATTTTCGTAAGTTTTCTTTGAAATCAGGGGCAATGAGAGGAATTCGAATAGCTCTTCCTTGAGGACCATAAAATCCGTTTGCTGTTGTAGTTATCCCTTCTTCCATCCCTTCACTTAATAGGTCACGTAATCTGTCACTACTCCTTTTAATGTAAGGTCGATTCAGCTGTTCACCCCACTTGGTAACCGAAATGTATTCAGCTAAAGCGGCATTCTCATCTACCGAATAAGGTATCTGATAAAAATTTGCCATACCGTCTATGCCTACTGCATACTTGGATATCACATGAGAACCTGGCTTGATATCTTCTTGCAAAGCCCCGCAAGTTCCTATCCTCACAAAATCTAAACTAACTTTTTGATCCTTTTCTTTGCGCTCTTTTAAATCGATATTAAATACCGCATCAATCTCTGTCAATACAATATCTACATTATCGGTACCTATTCCTGTTGATACGCATGAAATTTTATGGCCATTATAGGTTCCGGTTATCGAACAAAACTCCCGGTTTTGAACTTTGAAAGAAATATCATCAAAAAAATCCCCAACTAAATCTACCCGATTTTGGTCACCAACCAGAATAATAGTTTCAGCCAAATCACCCGGGCCAATTCCTAAATGATATATGTTTCCGTTTTTATCTAGGGTTAATTCTGAAGCTTCAAATGCCATAGTTAATCTTTTGTAAGGACTCTAATCTTTGTAGAATCATTGGCTGGTATAAGCTCAATAATTTCTTCAATAAAATTAGGATATTTAATCATATACGGAATAAAATTCTCGTAACGTTCTTGAAATCCACCATTGGGATAAATCTGGTTCTTTATTTTATCAAGCTTTTTCTCTAACCCCTCAAACTTGCTTTTCTCAGCCTTGATCAGTTTTGATTCAATTCTTTCTAAACTTTTGGCAAATTTAGAGAACTCAGCTTCAACCATATTTGTCAGCCCAGGATTTATTTTGTTAGCCTTTTCTTTGATGGAAGATTCAGCTTCTGCGATTAACTTTCGTGGAGATGTTAAATCAATAGCTGGATTAGCTTCTTCGAGTGCCATATCTTTAATGAGATGATCAACACCAATTTTCAGATCTAACAAATCAATTTCATTCTCATTCAACAATTGTTGTTGTTTTGAATTTAGGATTAGAATTGAATCACGCACTTTTAAAAGAGGGTAAGTCAAATTCAATGCATTAAATACTGACTTTAATTGCAACCAATAGGCAATTTCTCCTCCTCCACCAATGTAGGCTAGATTAGGTAGTATACTTTCTTGATAAACCGGTCTTAATAAAGCATTTGGCGAAAAATTTTCCGGATTACTTTCTATAGCATCAAGTAACTGTTCTTTAGAAAATTCTCTGTTAGCAAACTTAAAGCTGTCGTCTTCAAGAAGTATTCTGTGCCGAACGCCTGATTCATCAATAAAAAACAAATTACATTCACGAACATATACTTGCTGATGATATCCAGCTAAATCAAGTTCTTTATTTACCTCATTTACCTTTGTGTAAGTCAAAGATTCTTGAACCTCTTTTTTAAATATCGGTTTGAAAAGAGCTTTCAATTCAAGATCATCCCCATCAATAATAACCAAGCCTTTATCACCAAAAAGCATGTTCATCAGAAATCGGGTTGCTGCCGCCAAACTCTTTGTTGATTGATAAGCCTCTAAAAATTTCCTAACAATTTCTTTTGCATCTGGATCTGCAAATTTTTCATCAATTTGATCAATAAACCCATTAATTCCTACTGTATTAATTCTTCCTGCAATTACATTTTCTTGGTCGGCTTTGTTCCATTCAAACTTTTGCCCAAATAAATGGATATGATTGATTTCTTCAAAATCATGGTCCTCAGTTGCCATCCAAAAAACTGGAATAAATTGATTACCTGAATGTTGTTTATTGAGTTGTTGGGTGATTGACAAAACTTGAGCTACCTTATAAATTGAATACAACGGGCCAGTCAATAAATTAAGTTGATGACCTGTTGTAATAGTGTAGGTTGTTTCTTCATTCAATGATTCAATATTGGCTTTCGTTTGTCCACTTAAGTTTATTTGATCATTCTGCCTGAACAATGCCTGAACCAAGGTGCTTCTTCTTTCAGCTGAAAAGCTTTTTGCTTCTATCTGTTTATAGACATGATCAAGGTCAAAAAACGTATTTAAGAATGGTTCTACTTTGGGTGATTCCTCAATTAAATCTCTAACCAATTGAGACGAAAACTTCAATTCACTGAATGAATAATCAGATTTTATCATAGTACAAAGTTAAACATCTTGGGCACAAAAAAAGCCGACATTGCCGGCTTTAACAATTCTTTGATTTTTATTAATAGAAGGGTCCTCTGGAATAGCCAGACATGCTCATGAACTGAGCAAATCCTATCAAAAAGAAGAATGCTCCAATGATCGCAAGAATTCCTGTAGCCAACCAAAATTGCTTTTGTTTTAAAAAAGCTTTTTCTAAATCGGCCTTAGAATTGGAGGATATATATGCTTTATAAGCAACTCCTGCCTTATAGAGGGTTAGAATCAATAAAACTTCTCCTACTAGAATTAATACCATAAATATAATTGGGCCACCCATTTGGCTCATCACCTGTCCAGGAACTTCTGCAATCATTTTGAACCATAAAACTACTACCATTGCGAGGACGCCAAGACTAATCATAGCTACAATTCTCATCCAATTAAAGGCATCCTTTAAATTAGCCTTCATTGATCCGGTAAGCCCATCATCTACATTTCCATCTAAGTCATCATCAATAGTTAAATCTTCCATAGTTAGGTTTTTAGATTAGAATTACGAATAAAGTCAAAAATTCTCAGTTTAAAAAGTAATTTTGTAAATGAGAGAAAAATCTAATAACCTAGAAATAAATTTAAATGAAAGCAACAATCACTACAAACAAAGGAGTAATGGTAGCAGAGTTATATGCCGAAGAAACTCCCATTACAGTTTCAAACTTTGTAAAATTGGCTAATGAAGGTTTTTACAACGGCCTTACTTGGCACCGAGTACTTCCGGATTTTGTTATTCAAGGGGGATGCCCAGATGGAACAGGAGCCGGCGGGCCAGGTTACCAAATAGAATGTGAAGTAACTGCTCCTAAACAGCACCATGACAGAGGAGTACTCTCAATGGCGCATGCTGGACGTAATACTGGCGGATCTCAATTCTTCGTTTGTCACAGCAGAAACAACACAGCTCATTTAGATGGAAATCATACTTGCTTTGGAAAAGTAATTGAAGGCGTTGATGTTGTTGATGACATTCGTGTTGGTGATACAATTGAGAGTATAGTTATCTCATAATTAAGGAAATGGCTAAAACAGTTGACGAATATTTTTTAAAAATTGATAAATGGAAAGAAGAGTTGTCTGAATTACGGACAATTCTTCTTGACTGTTTGCTCCAAGAGGAAATCAAATGGGGGAATCCTTGCTACACCTATAATGGTAAAAACATTATTTTGTTGGGAGGATTCAAGAATTATTGTGTCATCAGTTTTATCAAAGGGTCTTTACTTAAGGATGCTGAAAACATTTTAAGTCAACAAGGAGAAAACACTCAAAGCGCTAGAGTAATAAAATTCACCAGTATCGCAGAAATTCAAGAATTAACTGCAGTAATAAAATCCTATATTTTTGAGGCGGTTGAAGTTGAAAAACTTGGCTTAAAAGTAAAATTTTCTAAAAGCACAGAACTAGAACTCCCAGTAGAATTGACCGAATTCATGAATCGGAAAACTGCGTTTAAAACTGCCTTTTATAAGCTCAGTCCTGGCCGACAAAAAGGCTACATTTTACATTTTTCTGGAGCGAAAAAATCTGAAACGAGAACTGCCAGAATTGAAAGTTGTGAGCAACGAATTCTTGATGGATATGGTTTTAGAGACTGTACCTGCGGGCTTTCAAAACGCAAACCCAATTGTGACGGCTCGCATAAGACTTTAGCATAATATGTCTGATAAAAAGTTTAACTTTTGGCAAAAATGGCTCACCTATTCCAACGTATTGGTAGTCATCATTGGACTACTTGTGTCATTTGCTGGAAATTCATTTTTATTTGATGTTCACAATTCTAAAACAGCTGATATCTACTTCGCAGAAAAGGGGCTAAACGCTGAAGCATTGGCCTTTAAGAACTGGATGTTCGGCATCATTGGCGGAACAATTGTAGGATTCCACATTTTAATGATTTTCATTTCAGAATTTGCATTCAAAAAGAAAGAAAAATGGGCCTACTTCGCCATGTGGACAGGAATGATCAGTTGGTTCTGTATAGACAGTTCATTATCCATACACTACGGTGCAATACACAATGTTTATCTTATAAACCTTCCAGGGTTTGTAATGGTATGCCTTCCGTTGATTTTTACGAGAAAAGCTTTTTAAGAACTACTCTCCTTCCCCTATTTGACCAGCAATTGATGGGCAAGTTTCTTCGAGAGCTAAACCCCAACCTTCATCTGCAAAAGTCACGGCATCATATTTTCCCATAATTTGAAGGTCACATTCGTAAAAATCAATATCAAAATCGCCGAAAGTCTCTTTCTCCATACATCCGCAAAATTCTTCAGCAGCTTTCCCTTGATCTTCTGTATATCCACCACATGATGCTAGTAATAATCCTGCGGCAATAATAAATGTTCCTTTTTTCATTGTAAAATATGTTTGATTTTTTTTTAAGTCTTGCACTAAAATAGCATTTTTAATTAAGCTAAAAAAACGTCATCTATTATATCAGTGCCTGAAACTGCGTTTATTTTTAAGACAATTTGCGATCGTTGCTGCATCAATTCGTCACGCATCACAGATGAATTCATCTCGAGATACAATACGCGATTTTTAATGTATTTTTTCTCTGTACGTTTAGCAACTGCCGACCCCATTATTTCTTCCCATTTGGCTAATACTGAGGCCTCATGCATCTTCTTATCCATTCCCACCGCCTTCAAAAACCCATCCATGGACTCTTTCATAGACTTGCTGTCTTCGTTTCTATTTTTTTTCAACTGTTCCTCCTTTCACTTCAAAAACAAACCGTTCAATGTCAATAGAATCAAATACCTTTTCAATTCTGTCCGCATCCGTATCACTGATGAATACCTGACCAAACTCATGGTCTGAAACCAATTTCATTAAATGCTTTACGCGTTCATGATCTAACTTATCAAAGATGTCATCCAACAACAGAATCGGCTTCGTTTTTAATAAGTTACGAATCATTTCAAATTGCGCCAATTTCAAGGCAATTAAAAAAGATTTTTGCTGGCCTTGAGAACCAAACTTTTTAATCGGTTGTCCGTGAATCAAAAACACCAAATCATCTTTATGAATCCCTACAGTAGAATATCCAACAGCCGAATCTTTTCGTTTTGCAAGTTCTAACTGTTCAGCAAAATTACCTTCACTTAATTGTGATTCATATGAAATAGATATCTCTTCAGATTGATTGGAAATCAAGTCAAAATAACGTTGAAATACCGGAATAAACTCGGTAAGAAACGCCTTTCTTTTCTCAAAAATAAGTTCTCCCAAATTCACTAGTTGTGCATTCCACACTTCAATGCTTTCTTGATCAAAAATTCTAAGCTCTTGAAATTGCTTAAGCAATGCATTTCTCTGCTGCAATACTTTGTTGTATCTTATCAACGAGTCTAGATACGAACGGTCATACTGAGAAATAATGCTATCAATAAATTTCCGTCTTGTTTCAGAACCTTCGATTATCAAATTTGTATCGTAAGGCGATATCACAACGGCAGGTAGCTCTCCTATATGTTCTGATAGTTTTTCATACTCCTTTTTATTTCGCTTTACCTTCTTTTTTTGTCCAATCTGAACAGAAATCCGAATGTCTAACTTTTTATCTGCTTTCAAATAAGAGCTATTCAAAAGAAAAAATTTCTCTCCGATCCGTATACTCTGTTTATCAATTGGATTCAAGAAAGACTTACAAAAAGAAAGGTAATAAATGGCATCCAGCATATTCGTTTTTCCTTGTCCATTGTTTCCTACAAAAACATTGATCTCGGGACTCAACGTAATGTTGGCCTCTTCATAGTTTTTGAAATTGATAATGGATAACTCGTGTAGATGCATCAGGAACAAAGATAAGTATATTCAAATTGGATGAATAGGAATCTTTATCTTTGTGACATGTATTCTCAATTAAATCTTCCACCCGCCGACATCAAGTTAAAAGGCGATAAAATCTGGTGTCGATTGAGAAAAAAATACTTTAAATCTACCCCAGAAGAATGGGTGCGTCAGCATTTCATCCATTATCTAATTGATGAAAAAAAGTATCCAGAAGGAAGGTTAATAAGCGAACATCTTGTAGTCTACAATGGTATGAATAAACGTTGCGACATTGCTTTATTCAACGAACTTTTAGAGGTTGATTTAATCGTTGAATGTAAAGCTCCGAAAGTTAAACTGACAGAAGACACGTTTTTCCAGGCAGCTCGTTACAATAAGGTGTTGAATGCATCCTACCTGATCTTAACTAACGGCATTGAACATTATTGCGCCTTTATTGACACGAACCAAAACGAATTAAAATATTTAGAAGATATTCCCGCCTATTCCGAATTGAATAAGCATTGAATTAGTTGGAAATTCGATACTTCCCTGTACCAAACCCTTTCAAAAACTCTGACCAGGAGGCCGGATTCAGCAGGTTATTTTGAGGACCTTGGCCTCTCGTGTATTGCTGTTGTAAAAATTGTTGTTGATAGGCTGAATATGAAGAAGCGCCATCAGACTCAATCAGGGCGCCAACAAAAGCCATTTCTTGAGGCGTCAACCGTTCTCTAGCTCGTTTTAAATCATCATTAGGACTTTCCATATTGACAAAGGCATCAGCAAAAGCTTCTCTTGAAGGCCATGGGTATACATCAACAGGTTCAGACATAATGGTATCAAACTTCATGATCTGCACCAAACTAAAAGCGTCTAATGAAGTCGTGTCGGCAATAACGTATGTTTTCTTTTTGAATCCCAAACAACTAAATTCAATTGTATCTCCTGGGTGAACAACTAAGGCATAATACCCAAAATAATCTGCGATTACTCCTCTTCTTGTTGTAATGTCTACAATTTTAGCAAAAGGTATACGACTCATACTATCAGTAATGACAATTCCGGTCATTTGAATGTATTTGGCTGTATCTCGATTCGCCTTGTTAACATTATTTTGACTAAATGCAATACTCGAGCTGAATAGCATTATTAGAATCAGGGTGTTTTTAAACATTCTTTGCATTGGTACAAATATCCTTATTCTACTAGAGCTAACAAAACTATTTAACAAAAATTAGAACTGATTTCGCATTCTATTGATTTATATAGGCGTTTCAAAATCCTTTTTATTAACTTTGCGGGAATTTATAACAGAAATAAATTCAAAAAAGATGAGTATCTCAGATCTTAAAAATGTCAAGGAAGGATTAACTTATGATGACGTACTTCTAGTACCAAGATACTCTGAAGTGCTGCCGCATCAAGTAAGTTTATCAACTCAATTTAGTAGAAATATCCAACTCAACGCACCGATTGTTTCGGCAGCTATGGATACAGTTACTGAATCTAACTTGGCAATCGCCATAGCACAGCAAGGAGGAATTGGTGTAGTTCATAAAAACATGTCGATAAAAGAGCAAGCTTTAGAAGTACGAAAAGTGAAACGTTCTGAAAGCGGTATGATTATAGACCCAGTAACCATTTCAGCTGATGCAAGAGTGAAAGATGCCTTAGACCTGATGGAAGAAAATTCAATCGGTGGAATACCTGTTGTTGATGACAACAAGGTGCTTTTAGGTATCGTTACCAATAGAGATTTACGTTTCGAAAAAGAAATCAATCGCCCTATTGTTGAAGTAATGACCTCAGACAATGTAATTACAGCAAAGCAAGGAACTACCTTGACAGGAGCTGAGCAAATTCTTCAAGAGTATAAAATTGAAAAACTACCGGTAGTTGATGACAATAATAAACTGATTGGCTTAATTACTTTTAGAGATATCATTAAAGTAAAGGAACATCCGTTTTCATGTAAAGATACATTTGGACGCTTGAGAGTAGCAGCAGCAGTAGGTGTTACTAATGATACCATAGAACGAGTGGATGCACTCGTTGAAGCAGGTGTTGATGCCATCATAATTGATACTGCGCATGGGCACACACAGGGTGTTGTAACGAAATTAAAAGAGATTAAAGCCAAGCACAATGTAGATGTAATTGTTGGAAATATTGCCACACCAGAAGCTGCAAAGTTCTTAGTAGATGCGGGAGCTGACGCCGTTAAAGTTGGAATTGGACCTGGATCAATTTGTACCACTAGGATTATTGCTGGAGTTGGAGTTCCTCAATTATCTGCTGTTAATGATGTAGCTCTAGCCCTTGAAGGTTCTGGAGTTCCTGTTATCGCAGATGGAGGAATTCGATATACAGGAGATATCGTAAAAGCCATTGCCGCTGGAGCTGATTCTATAATGGTTGGTTCAATGTTTGCAGGGGTGAAAGAAAGTCCTGGTGAAACAATCATTTTCCAAGGACGAAAATTTAAGGCATATAGAGGAATGGGATCGGTAGAGGCTATGCAAAAAGGATCGAAAGACAGATATTTTCAAGCTGGCGAATCAGACGATAAAAAATTAGTACCTGAAGGAATATCGGGAAGAGTGCCTTATAAAGGAAATTTAGAAGAAATGATGCATCAAATTATAGGTGGCATTAGAGCAGGTATGGGATATTGCGGGGCGGCAGACATTGCCAACCTTAAGGGAGCCCCTTTCGTTAGGATTTCTAGTGCAGGAGTTTTAGAAAGTCATCCGCATGATGTTGCTATTACAAGAGAAGCACCTAATTACAGTAAAAAATAAACGTACAAATGAAGAAAATACAATTATTACTAGTTGGATTATTACTTACAGTGAGCTCTTTCGCTCACGAAGATGAAAAAGACCCAATCGTATTAACTATTGACGGGCAGGGCATTCATAAATCGGAATTTTTGTACATCTACACAAAAAACAATCCGAATCCTTCATTTAAATCAGAAGATTTAGATGAATATATGGAGCTATTTATCAATTATAAACTTAAGGTAAAAGAAGCTGAAAAGTTAGGATACGACACCATCCCAAAACTTACAACTGAATTAGCTACATACAGAAAGCAGCTATCACAACCTTACATGGTTGATAAAAACAAGAATGAAAAATTAATTAAAGAGGCTTACGACCGCACCACTTCTGAAGTGAGAGCAAGTCATATTCTCATTCGTTTAATCGGATCACCGACTCCTGTTGACACGCTCAAGGCATACAATAAGTGCTTGGAACTTAAAAAGAGAATTGATGCTGGAGAAGATTTTGGAGAAGTTGCCAAAAGCTCTTCTGAAGATCCTTCGGCTAAAACTAACTTAGGTGATTTGGGATATTTCTCGGCGCTTCAAATGGTTTACCCTTTCGAAGATGCAGCATTTAATGCTGAAGTGGGTGAAGTAGCCGGCCCGGTTCGAACTAGATTTGGATATCATTTAATCAAAGTAGTTGATAAAAGACAAGCACAAGGCCGCATCAAAGCTGCTCACATTATGATTTTGGCAAATACTGAAACCAGCGAAGCAGACAAAGAAATTGCCAAAGAAAAAATCAATGAAATTTATGAATTGCTAAAGGCCGGTGAAGATTTTGCAGGTTTAGCAATGAAATATTCGGATGACCAATCATCAAAAAACAAAGGTGGATTGCTACCAGAGTTTGGTGCAGGATCTAAACAAAGAATGGTTCCTGAATTTGAGGCTGCCGCATTCAGCATCAAAAATGACGGTGAATTTTCTGAACCAATAAGAACTCCTTACGGCTGGCACATAATCAAGCGAATTGAAATGACTCCGGTTGCTTCATATGAAGATATGTACAGAGAGCTTAAACTGAAAGTTGAAAAAGACATGAGAGCGCAAACTACAAAAAATGCGTTTTTAGATAACTTAAAAAAAGAATACAACTACTCTGAAAAAGATGCGAATAAATGTTTGGCATACTTTAAGGATGTTTCTAAAAAAGAATTCACAGATAACACTTGGAAAGGTCTTGAAGATAAATCTCATCACGAAGAAGTGATGTTCTCTTTTAAAGACCAGTTTTACACGGTTGCTGATTTTGAAGCCTTTTTATTAGGAATGAGAACATCATCAATTAACATACCTATGACAGAATTCATGAGAGCTCAATTTGATGGTTGGACGAGAAAAACCTTGATGAGTTATGAAGATGGACAATTAGAGTCTAAATATCCAGAATTTAAATCATTGATTCAAGAATACAGAGACGGTATCCTAGTTTTTGAAATCATGCAAAATGAGATTTGGACAAAGGCCTCTAAAGACTCTGTTGGAATTTTAAAGTATTACGAAGCGCATAAAAATGACTTCACTTATCCGATAAGATATGACGGTGAGTTATACAAATGCAAAGACAAAGCAACTGCTGCTTTGGTTACTGGGTATATTAAAACTGATACCATGACTTATGGTCAAATTCAAGAATTAGTGAATCAAAACTCGCAATTGAACTTAACGGTTAAAAAACACATTTTCAATTCTGAAACTACTGAAGCTTTCAAAAAAGGAAAGAAAATCAGAAAATTCAAAAATTGAAATTTGACCATCACCATCTCCAAAGCAATTTATATCTATGGACGTAACGCTAAGAACGATTGCGGCGGGATCATTTAACACCTCTGAATGAGGACCGGATTCACAACCACTTGCATCTTGTATATACACCTGATATGTTCCTCCAGATAAACCTGTAGCATTCATTCCACCATAGGGGTATGAACCTCCTCCATCTGTACTAATCTGATAAGGCGGGTTTCCTCCAGAAG
>JAUHXX010000347.1 GCA_030426825.1 Bacteroidia bacterium
TTCACCGTTGACTTCAGCAGCCAAAACATTTCTAGCGAGCCCTTCGCTAATGCTTAAAGCAACGTCTAATGCTGTTGCTCCGTTTTCATACTCTCTTTTAGAGCCATCTGGTAATTTTACTTCAACCATTTTTTCATTTTTAAACAAATTGGTACAAGTCAATTTGCGCGTACAAAAATAGCAATTCTTTTTACAGATAATTGCAATAAAAAAGCCTCTTCAAATAAATGAAGAGGCTTTGAATTTGATTTATTTTTTCTTAATTCTTATATCCCATAACAAGGATAACTGCCCCACGTTCTTTCATGGTTGGTTTCTTGTTTTGTGCACCAGGTACACCTGGTATTTCATAATCAACAAAAACTCTTTTTAACCTAGAGCTTCCTGATTTTTTTGATTGATAAGTCTTATTAAGCTCAGAAGATTCTATAATGATATTAGCACCTTTTATTCCTGATGTTTCTTTTAAAAGGATTCTGTCTGAAACCGTTTTGTCTTCATCATAGATTTTAATGTTTACATCATTCGGTAGAGATTTACCGTTGAAAGAGAATCTATAATCTGTGTTATTGAAGAGGTAAATTTCAACTTCTTTTACTTGTTTGTAAGTTTTAAAATTGAAATAAGTCACCTTTGATCCATCATATCTAAATGGTTTCAATTCTTTTTTCGCCTCAACTTTTTGTTTTGAGATGTTTTCTTTAAACTCGGTTAAGTTTGAAGCGGTTTGAGCAAATACGAAAGCTACGCCCAAAATCGCAAGTAGTGATAGTGTCTTTTTCATAGGTAATGTTTTTAACCGTTAATAATCTTAGTTCTTAATGCTTTAATTAATTCACCTAACTCCGAGTATTCATTATCAGATAAAACTAATTCTTCAGCTGTTTCATCTTCGTAGTAAGATGTCACTGAAGCGAAACCGTCAAATTTTGACTGAATTGCCTCTAGGTCAGTTATTACCCATCCAAGTTCCATGCCATCATTTCTCGGATCCTTCAAACCTTTGATAATATTACCTAAGATTGCCATTTGCTCAGTGATTTGAGCTCCAAGACCATCTTTACCACCATTATTTTCATAATCGAAAACACCTAGATACATTCCTTCGGTCCATGCCCCGGCAAAGTGAACTGCAGAAGAATGTTGCATGTCATTTTCTTCCATGTATTCTTCAGTTCTCTCGTGGATATCGATCATTAGAATCTCGATAGAATCTTTGTTTTCGATATTCGCATCAAAACGATCCATTAGATCTTCATTTGCAAATACTGCTTCCATTCCAATTTCACCAGCCAAGCTAGAAATTGCACCTAGATAGATTCTTCCTTCATTTGCTTGTTCGTTCAATACGCAATATGCCATATCTGCTGAATAAACACCAAAGTTTAACATTTGACTCAACTCTGCGCTATAATTTCCTGCATTATCTGCTGGATTTGTTACACCAGAGTTATACTCTAGACCTGATTTTTTGAAAATACTTGCAACTTGCAAAGGCGAAGGCAGGTGATAATCCATCTCAGGTGATTCAAATAGATCAACATCAAATTCTTCAGTTAACGTATCCGTTAAGTCAACAGTGTTTACGTCTTCTGGTTCAGAATTTCCACATGATCCCAAAAGAAGGGATGCTGATATGGCCATTGTTGCTACTTTAATTCTTCTTTTTGTCATTTTTACTAGGTTTATATAGAAAGGGCTAAAATAGTAAAATGATTTTAAACTAATGACTTAAAAGGTATTTTTTAAACCTAATAATCTCACTCAAAGTGTAATCATTCAATAAATTCTATTAGTTTAAATTGCGAAAAACTCTCAAAAATGAAAATATATATCACACTTTTAGTTGTATTATTTGTGACGCCCACGGCTCAGTCTCAAGTATGGTTTGATCTGGGATTGAAAGGGGGTGTCGGGTCCGGGTTCCTCTTGAATAAAACCATTAATAATGATGGAAGATTCAATGTTTCACCGGGATTCAATTATTTTTATGGAGGTAAAATCGGGGTGAATTTTGGTGAATTCGTTGGGATCACTTTTGATGTAGATTACGGATCAAATAGTTACGCGTTTATTCAAAGTGAGGTGCCAGGGAAAAATATCGATCAAAGTTATAAATATGGCATGAAATACAATGCTTTAAATTTGACACCAACCTTTCGATATACTAAGGAGGCTTCTTATTTAGAACTCGGACCTAGTTTTTCGTTCTTAAGAAATCCTTCTATAGATGATAAAGCCTATCCAACAATTTCAAGTTCAAATGCATCATCAATGAATAGTCGTTTGACCGGTTTAGTTTTTGGCTTTGGCGGACATATGATTGGAAATGAGATCATCTCTTTAATGATGGGGCTGAGATTTCAATATTCCTTTTCAAGTTTAGTGGCAACATCTGAATTTAACACCAATTTTCCGTTTAACAATTATCCAACTCTTACAAATACCGGATCCGTTAATCCAATCAATGTACAGTTGGTTATGGAGGTAAACTACTCATTGGGTTATTTTGTTAAAGCATCCTGCGGTAGACGAACCGCTTTTTTAACTTTTTGATCTCAAGATTAAATAAATGCTTACCTTTTGTAGTTCAAATCAAACTATTAGGAATTAATCCTTGTAAAATATGGAAACTCAACGAATTATTCAGTTTTTAAATACCCTAGAAGCAAAGGGTGTATTGGCTAACACAGTAAATGCACAAATTCAAAATTTTCTTGATTACAATACAAGGAGTTTGTCTAAACTTTTTTTGATTATCACGGGTTTAGTAGGGATTTCATTTATTTCTGCAGGAATTTTCTCGCTAATTGCCCATAATTGGGATGATCTGCCTAAACATGTAAAAGGAATTATTTCGATTTTACCTTCTTTGGTTGCATTGTACTTTTATTATTTGGGCTTATTCAAACATAAAGGTTCAATTATTTGGGCGGAAATCACTTCGTTATTTTTAGTCTTAATGATTGGTGCTTCAATTGCCCTGGTGAGCCAGACCTATAACTTAAATGGCGATTTTAGGAATTTTATAAAGATTTGGCTCGTATTGATATTACCCCTGTTTTATTTGAATAAGGCGAGTGGGTTTGCAATTGTTTATCTGGGTTTGAGTTGTGTTTTCTTGGAGCCACAAATATCTTTTTTCGGTGGAAGTTTTATTGTGGTTGATCATGCCATTTATTTCTGGATTTTCTTTTTGGCCTATATCCCTCACCTCATATCAACGCTGAATTTGTCCTCAAATAGACAAGGGTTTAGAGCCATTTATTTGGCATGGCTTACTGTGATTGTTTTGTTCGCTTCGTTCGTTTTAGCAATTAGAGGAGGGCATCTTTTGTGGGCGCCTGCTTTACTTGTAGGAGTTTATATACTAGGAAAAAGATTTTTCTCAGGGAATATCTCTGCTTTTGGCAGGCCAATGCAAACATCAGTGTTACTTGTGACGTATTTAATGTTATTAGGATTGACTGAAAGGTTCACGGCCGCATTTATTTTCAAATCTGAGAATATTAGAAAC
>JAUHXX010000348.1 GCA_030426825.1 Bacteroidia bacterium
ACTGAACCCCAAATTGAGTCGTTTAGATTTAATATCGAATTTAAGCTGATTACCAATGGATTTGAACGTTCCGATATTCACATAGGTATAAGTGCTGTTATCTAGTAAACCAAGAGTAATGAGATTTTCGATATCATTATAATATGCTGTATAATCTATCTTTAACAAATGATTAGTCTTCGTTTTTTTTATCCATGAAACGCTGGCAGAATAGTTCATGGAATTTTCCGATTTTAAATCCTGATTACCTTGAATATCATGATTTACATCTACGAAGTCAAAATATAATTCTTTTAGTGACGGCGCTCTAAATCCTTTTGCAGCTGATAATCTGAAACCTAAGTTTTTAATTTTATAAAAAACATTCAACGAAGGCGTTAAAGGCGATTTATAAACAGTATTATAACCATATCTTAGCCCCGGTTTTACCTTAAACTTATTAAATACTTCCCACTCCATGGTGAGGTAAGCTGCATATTCATCTTGTCTTTTATTAAGTCCTTCTATTCTTTTTCCGTAAGCTGTTTCTAGATTAATATCCGAACCTATTTCTAGGATGAGTTTTTTAGCCAACTGTTGATTGTATGCAAGACGCCAATTAATCAATGTGAAAACGGCAGTATCTTGCGCCCCGTTTGATGAGGATAAGGTATTTTCTAAAGTAGTTAAGTCTTTTATGTAGGTATTTTTGATTCGCTCAAAATTATTAAAGGCCAGAATAGAATTGAGTTTTGCTTTTTTCCAGTCCTTTGTTATGTTAAGCCCTGCGTCTGCTCTTTCTGTATGATAGTAATCATCTATACCAACTTTATAATAAGGTGCTGCAGGCAACCCTCTATTCGTAATCTTTTCTTTGAAATACCTGAGATAAGGGGATATTTGCCAATCTTTTAATGCGGTGGTATATCTCAGCTCTGCGAAATATTGTTCTTTCGGTTTCCATGTTTTAAATCGATTGGTATCGGCCAATCTTGATTTGGGAAATTGAAAAAAGGGATCAGAATCAGACCAGCCATCAAAGTAATTTCTACCACCCGACAATTGGAACTGATGACGCTTGATTTTAAATCCCATTGAACCCGATAAATTGAAATTTCCAATTGACTCGTAATACGGGTTAATTGAAAAATTAAAGGCTTTTTTTATAGATTTTTTAGTTATCAAATTGATTGTTCCAGCCAATGCGTTGGTCCCATAATTAACCGATAAAGGGCCTTCCACTATTTCAATGCGCTCAATATTATTGAGATTGATTTGACTTAAATCAATATTCCCGTCTTGCCGACCAATTACAGGTACGCCATCTATAAGTATTTTTACGTTCTGGCCCGATAAGCCCCCGAGGCTCATAGAGCTACCCAAAATATTGTCTTGATTCAGTCGAATCCCCCCCTGATAATTCAAAATATCAGCCAAATTGTTGGAGCCCGATTTCTCAATTTGATCAGCTGAAATGACATTGATTTTTTGAATAGCATTACTTGCAAATGTTGATTTATATTGAGCTGTGACCACCACCTCATCAAAGATGGTATTTGAGGTTAATTCAACAATTCCCAAATCTGATAAATCATCCAAATCAATAATGAGCGTATCACATCCAATGGCCGTAATCCTGAAACTACAATTTGAACTTGTTCTTGTCAAGATGCATTTACCTTGTTTATCTGAAACAGCTAGTATTTGGATTGATCCAACCGTATCAATAACACCAACTTTCGCACCAACAATTGGCTCTTTTGTTTCTGAATGAACTAGCGTTATCTCATGCTGAGAAAAACAACAAAATCCTACAAACAGGAATAATATGAGAATTCTTAACTTCAATGGTAAATGAAATAGAAGGAGCATCCATTCCATTGGACACTCCTTTATTGATTATGAAAAGCTTATTGAATAATTATTTTCTGAGAAACAACACCACCGGTTGTGCTTTGAGCTTTAAGTACATAAAGACCTGATGGAAAATCACTAACATCTAACTGCAAAAGATTTTGATTTTCATCATTATCAAATTTAAAAACCTCTTGTCCGCTCAAACTATAAACAGAAAGTTCAGATATGTTTTCCAGGTTAAAAATATTCAATTCATTCACTGCCGGATTAGGATAAGTTACTAGCTCTATGATTTGATTTTCGTCAAAAGACGCAGCTCCGATTAACTCCTTTGTAAAATAACTTTTACCATCAGAAGACCCATTAAACCCTGTGAACACTAGTTGCCAAACATCACCTGTGGCCGTTTGAACAAAATAACTGAGCGAGTCTTCTATTAAATACCCTCCCGAACCAAAATCATAGGTCTTCCAATTATATCCAATTGTTGAAATATTTGCTTCAACCGCTCCATCATTGTACACAGCTTGACTTGTTGGCACCGTGTTTACTTCTTGCACATAACAATCAACATTATGTAAAACCCCAGTAACGGTTGAAATATAGTTTGGAGCCAACTCCAAAGCGTAATTTGTGAAAACGATATCCCAATCTGCGCTCAACGGTTCTCGGTCAATAATCATTTCATTTTCTAAAGAGTAATACACAAAGTTTTTACCTGCGTAATCACTTTTTGTAATGGTTATAGTTTGTTCATTAGAATTGTCTAGATAGTCAAACTTGAACGTGTACTCACCTCCTGCTAATAATTGAATCCATACTTTTCTGAAAGATCCATCCGACAGTTCAATAACAAAAATTCTATCTCCTTCTGTATAATGGGTCAGGCTATTGTACATCCCCCAACCTAAATCAGCAGGATCTGCCAAGTCAGCATCTGCGTTGAGCGCCCCTTGCGACCAATCTTCATATCCGTTTAAATAGCTATCCCAACTTTGATGCCCTGCTGTATCAAGAGATGCCCAGTTACTCGTGTCGTTGGGATAAACATACATCACGTCTATTCTTCTGTTCAGTCGAATTGCTGCACCAAAACCAGAGAGATCAAATGCCAAATCCCAATTATTATTATCCACATTCGAAACCTCACCATTTGCCAAGCTATAGAACGACTGATTAGCATATCCTGTTCCTAATTCAGTTGAATCATTAATTTGAGCGGAAGCAGTAAAAGTTATTGCTGAGACGCATAGTGTAAAAATTATCTTTTTCATTTTTCTTTTTATTAATTATTAAGGCAATTCTTCCCCTATCCGCTTTGTAAAAGCGGTAGAAATCTTAGCCAAAAATTCGATTAGTTTATATTAGCTGTTGCTGATTTTAAATTTGTCAATTGCAGCGACAATTGCCTCTTTGACAACTTTGGGTTTGCCCAAATTATCCCCCTCGTTTTCACTTCCAATTGCGAAAAGTGCTTGCCATAATGTTTCTTCATCAATTTTAATTGCGAGATTAATCCCTCTGTTCTGCGCATATATTTTCTTCCATTGTGCTCTGACTAAAGCCCAATAAGCTTGGTTTTTCTCCCACCATTCAACAGCTGCCGCACATTTAGCGTCATCTTGAATTTTGTATGTATTGAATCCTTTTTCTTCAGCTAATTTCACATCCCCTTC
>JAUHXX010000034.1 GCA_030426825.1 Bacteroidia bacterium
ACCCATCCAAGCCCTGCATTATGTTACTGGCGAAGGTAACGAGTGAGCAAGCATGGAGTATTGCGTTGTTGAAAAGTGGATTCTACTTCTTCTTTTCTTTTTAGTTGCAAGGGTCAAAAAAAAATCAACAATTTCGCTCTACTTTCCTTAACATAGTTCGCCGTAACGAAATGAAACTATCACGGCATTTTATTCACTTTCATTATAGAGTGACTGATCTACTGCCTGCTGTAACTCAATTCAAGAACATCTATTACGAAATTTTTTGAAACACACAAAAAAAACTCCCACTTTTCAAAGAAAGGCAGGAGTTTCAGCGTTTGTTGTTAATCTAAATTTAGTGCTTACCAAATAAGGAAATAACCGCTCTACCTGATCCACTTGGAACAGATTTGTAGTTCAATTTCACTTTTTTGATAATTCTTTTATTTCCAGGTAAATCAATAATTCTTGTAAAACTTCCTGCAGCAAATTTCTTGTTGAATACCACATTTTTATTTTCGCCATTGCCAAAAACAATGTTGATGTTCATTAGATGTATTGGCGCCTTCATGATTTTCAATCTCACCTTCGTGAAAATTCCGTCCTTAATCGTAACTGGAATTTCATCATGATCTGCTTGCATATTCACAACTCTCGATCCCAATTTTTCCCAATCTTTTGGTTGCATGTTTTTTGATGAACGTGCCGCAGTACCAGCAAAAGAGGCTGCTCCAATAATTAGTGCAAGACTTAAAGTAAATAGTTTAAATGATTTCATAGCTTCTTTATTTTGGTTTACAATTTATGGTTAAATCATTGAAAATGAAAGTGATTCATCAAACATTTTCAAGATCTGTAACATGTCACTCATTTTGTCTTATTATCATGTAGCAAAATGTGTGCCGATATTTCTTTGACCATCAAAAATTAAAATGGTTTAATCTGAGTGCAAAAAAAGTACTTAGACACATTTAATTATTAATAATTTTGATGGGAATTAGATTGGTAGAGAAATGATAAATACTAATTTTGAATTCAGGAATTAAGTCGCCTGCCTAAATCATGAAAGCACTTTATTTAAAAGAAATAAGAAGTTTTTTAAGTTCCATCATTGGCTATATTTTTATCGCCATATTTTTGGTGCTGAATTCTCTGTTTTTATGGGTGTTCTCTTATGAAACAAACATACTTGATGGTGGTACAGCCGATCTATTTCCGTTTTTCAGTATCAGCCCCATCATCTTTATTATTCTGATACCGGCCATCACTATGCGCTCATTTTCAGAAGAAAAAAGAACGGGTACCATTGAATTGTTGTTTACAAGACCCATTTCTGATATTTCAATTATCCTCACTAAATACTTAGCGGGGGTGACTTTGGTGTTGATTTCATTACTACCAACCTTAATTTATTATTACACGGTGCATCAGTTAGGTGAGCCCGTTGGTGTTATTGATGACGGGGCCACAGTGACTTCTTATATCGGATTATTTTTAGTGGGGGCCTGTTTGGTGTCTGTTGGTATTTTCGCATCTAGCATTACCAATAGTCAAATTGTTTCTTTCATTTTATCCATGTTCTTGTCCTGGTTTTTATTTTTAGGGATGGACTTGTTGGCTGTTTATAGTCAATTTGGTGGTTTAGATATTGTCTTCAGAAATCTCGGAATCATGGAGCATTACGAGAGTATTCAGAAAGGTGTACTTGACACGAGAGATCTACTGTATTTCTTGAGTTTTACATTGGTGTTTTTAATCTTAACGAAGCTTGTTTTGCAAGCCAGAAAATGGTAAGTGATGGAAGAGGTTAAGAAGAAAAAACATAGCAGAACGGGAGATATTGCATCTCATCTTGGAGTAATTGTAGTCATCATTTTATTGAATTATGTACTGTCTTTTTCTTTCGGAAGATTTGATTTAACGGAGGATAAAAGACACTCTCTATCAGAAAACACAGCTGCACTTTTGCAGGACGAGACGAGAATCAAAGACCGCATCTTTTTCAAGATTTATTTAGAAGGAGATTTGCCTGCAGACATCATGAATGTGCGTAATGCCATTAAAGAAAAGCTAGATGAGTTTATCGTTTACGCTGGCGATAACATTCAATATGAGTTCATAGATCCAGATGGTGAAGATGATGAAGATTACAACATGCAGGTCAAAAGAAACATCTTCTCTGAAGGAATTGTGCCCTGCGATATTGAGATCATAAAATCAGGTAAAGCAGAGCTAAAAACCATTTGGCCCGGTGCATTAATTGAGTACAAAGGCACAACTGTTGATCAAATTCAATTCTTTGATAAAAAGGTCATTTATAGCGGTGAGAATATTAGAGGATTAGCCGATCGAACCATCAATAATTTAGAATATCAATTGATCTCTGCGGTAAGACGTGTTACAGCAAACAACAAAAAAACCATTTCATTTTTAGGTGGTCATGGAGAATTGCATCCACATGAAACAATGGATGTCAGAAATGGTTTGAATAGATATTATTTGGTAGATGATGTGACCATTGACGGACAAATTCATGCCCTTGATAATTCAGACGCCCTAATAATTGCGCAGCCTACCACACGATTTTCTGAAAAAGACAAATTCGTTATCGACCAATTCATTATGAATGGAGGCCGTGTTTTATGGTTTGTTGACCCTATGGAAGTGAATCGTGATTCATTGTACTTAACCGGTCAAACTTTTGGAATGTCTGCCAATTTGAATATTGAAAAAGATATGATCTACAAGTATGGTGTGCGTTTGAATAACGACATGATCATTGATAAAGATTGTGGACCATTGTATGTTCCTGGTCATCCACTAGGAACTGTTGATTGGTATTTTTATCCGACATTACAAAGAGAGGTGCACCCCATCACCAAAAACATTGACCCGATTAAAACCGAATATGCCAGTTCAATTGAAATTGTTAATAGTTCGGATGTAGATGTGACAAAAACCGTCTTGCTGAGATCATCTTATAATTCTCGAATTTTTAAATCTCCGGCAAGAATCAATTATTCAATTATTGAAGTAGAGCCTAAATTCAATGATGGAACAACTGGTGATTATCCAGTAGCGGTAATGCTTGAAGGTAAGTTCACATCATCTTTTGAAAACAGAGGAATTTCAGAGACATTCTTAAACTCGTCAGATTATGTCACCAAGTTTAAAAGTGATTCTACTAAGATGTTAGTGGTTTCAGATGGTGATATAATCAGAAACGAAGTGTTGGATTCTGCATTTTTAGAGAATAAATGGCGCTATAAATTCATGCCGATCAATAATGATATATATGGAGTGAAGAATCCGAACGGTACTCCTAAGTATGCTTACGGAAATAAAGATTTTGTGCTGAACGCGGTTGACTACATGTTGGATGATTTTTCATTAATTGATATCAGAACTAAAACAATCACCCTGCGTGTTCTGGATACAGCCAAAGTGATTGAAGAAAAAGAGTATTGGAAATTCTTAAACATTGCGGTTCCATTAATCTTGATTACGTTGTTGGCAATTATTCAATTGTTTATCAGACGTAAAAAATACGCAACCAAGAATAACCTTTAAATCCCAAATTAGAGCGCATGAGAAGAGTTAGATTAGTAGTAATATTTCTTGCCGTTGTTTTGCTGGCATTCTGGGCATATAAATTATCAACAGAGGGTGATACAAATTCAAAAATGTCGGATGAGGCTTTGTCAGATTTTGCAATCGAGGATACGGCATCTATTGACAAATTGATCTTAACAGATACTGAAGGGAACGCCGGTGTGACCTTGATACGAAATGGAGGAACTTGGACACAAGAATCTGGTGAATGTGTGCAACAACATTTAGTACATACTATGCTGGGAACTATTAAATACATTAAAGTAAAATCTCCTGTTCCTAAAAGCAGCTTAGAAACCGTCAACAAGAACTTAACAACTCATCACCGCAAGGTAGAAATCTATACTAATGGTGTGCTGAATAAAACCTGGTACGTTGGTCAGCCAACTCAAGATCAGTACGGAACCTACATGTTGTTGAAAGATCCTGAAAAAGGAAAATCACCTGAACCGTTTATCATGTATCAACCCAATATGTATGGTAATCTTGAAGTAAGATTCATTACTAATCCATTGGAGTTTGCATGTACAGGAGTATTTAATATTGATCCAACAAACGTAGCGTCAATTGATGTGCAGCGGCCAGATTCAAGCATGTACAGTTTTACATTACATCTTGAAGGGGATAATTTGTTTTCTATGACTAGAGAAGGTCAAGAAGTTCCAAAATTTGATACTTCAAACGCAAGAATTTTCACCGTTGCCTTTAAGAAAATACACTTTGAACAGCACAACTATTTACTAAACGAATATTCTGTAGATTCTATAAAAAAGACTACTCCTTGGTTTGTTTGGACCGTGACCGATAAAAAAGGGAACGTGAGAACGGCATCTGCCTATAAAAAGAAAATGGTTTACGAAAAGTATGACTTCAACAATGAGTTGATTGAATACGACCGTGATCGTCTATGGGTGATCACCAATGATGGTGATTTGGTAGTAGGTCAATACTATGTTTTTGATAAAATCTTGCAGGATATCAGAACCTTTGTACATCCGCAAGACCTTTAAGTATTCTTGGAATCCTATTTTCTGTTTAATCTTCATCTGCCTTGAAAAGCATTGGTAAAATCAGCTTATTTGGTTAATTTTGTGTGCTTCTCAATGTGGAGATAATTAATACGATTAGATGAAAGTTTATTTAGATAACGCTGCTACAACGCCAATGGCGCCTGAAGTAATTGATAGAATGGCTCAGGTGATGTCTCAAAATTTTGGTAATCCATCATCTATTCACTCTTTTGGTAGAGACTCTAAAGCAATTATTGAGATTGCGAGAAGAGAAATTGGTAAAATTATCAATGCACAGCCTAAAGAAATCATTTTTACATCAGGAGGAACAGAAGCTGATAACATGGCCATCATGTGTGCGGTTAAGGATTTTGGAGTCACTCGAATTATTTCTTCACGAATTGAACATCACGCAGTAGGACATACTATTGAATGTTTAGATGGCGTTGACGTGGAATATGTCAACCTTTCAGAAACAGGTCAAGTTGATTTGAATCACTTAGAAACTTTATTGCAATCAGATGCTAAGACTTTGGTGTCTTTGATGCACGCCAATAACGAAATCGGAACATTGCTAGATTATAAGGAGGTAAGTAGACTTTGCAAAGCAAATAAAGCATTTTTTCATTCTGATACAGTGCAAACTATGGGGCATTACAAAATTGATGTCCAAGAGTTTGGAGCTGATTTTATCACTTGCGCTGCGCATAAATTCCATGGGCCTAAAGGAATTGGATTTTTATATGTCAATAAAGACTTGAATGTATCTCCACTTATACAAGGTGGTGCACAAGAAAGAGGGTTAAGAGGTGGCACAGAAAACCTAATCGGAATTGCTGGATTGGCGAAGGCTATGGAATTAGCGAATGATGACGTTGAGGGACATATTGCTCATGTTCAAGGTTTAAAAACCTACATGATGGATGAATTAACCAAACGTGTTCCAGATGTTAGATTTCACGGTGAAACCGATCCTGACAAAAGTTTGTACACGGTATTGAATGTGTGTTTCCCGGATTTTGAGAACAAATCTATGCTGTTGTTTTTATTGGATTTAAAAGGTGTAGCCTGCTCAGGTGGTTCGGCATGTACTTCAGGTTCTAATACTGGATCACATGTATTAAGAGGCATTAACGCAGACCCTAACAGACCCAATACCCGTTTCTCATTCAGTAGATACACCACCAAAGCTGAAATCGACTATGCGCTTTCTATTATTGAGGAGGTGGTTGTAGGCGCGTTGGTATAAACATATCCAGTCTGAAGGAGTCCGAGTTTAAAATTTACCTTCAAAAATTTGGAATTCTCGATTATTTCCTTATCTTATTTATAGAGATGAGTAATCAAACACAGAACATATATTTCTATATGACTTAGTTCCAAACGGAACTTCTTACTTGATGAATCTGTCAGGTATTGAACTCTACTATCATCTAACTGTTCGTTAAGAACAAACTTTACAGGCCTCTGAAAATCAGTGGCAATCATATTCTTTTATTAAAACACATTCAAACAACATGGACAAAGCATTTTATCAACCTATTATTGACAAAATTTCAAGTTGGGGAACAACCGCACTTGAGATGTTACCTAATTTTTTAATCGCATTATTAGTGCTGGCAGTATTCATTTTTGCCGCTAAATGGATCAAAAAAGGAGCTCGAAAACTATTGGGAAAAACATACGAAAATCAAGAGCTCTCTAAAATGATCAGCAAAATCGTTTACATCACTGTAATTGCAGTAGGAGCAATGTTTGCTTTATCAGTTCTGCATTTAGATAAAACGGTAAGTTCAATTTTGGCTGGTGCCGGTATTATTGGTTTAGCTTTAAGTTTTGCTTTTCAAGATTTGGCGGCTAATTTCGTTTCAGGATTCTTCATGGCTGCAAAGCGCCCATTTGAAGTAGGAGACGTGATTGAGGTAGAAGGTTATATCGGAACAGTTTTAAATATTAACCTAAGAAACACAGAAATACTATCATTTGACGGAAATGAAATCTTATTGCCCAACAGGTTATTATTCGAAAATCCTTTAACCAACTATTACAAAACTAAAACAAGGAGAGTTGACCTTGAGGTTGGAGTTTCTTACGCCGAGGACTTAGATAGAGTTGAGGAAATTACAAGAAAGGCCATTGCTCAACTTCCAGAGTTAATTCAATCTGAAGATATTCAAGTCATATTTAAAGATTTTGGAGGAAGCTCAATTAATCTTGAAGTAAGATATTGGGTTCCTTATTCTACTTATTTTCAATACTTAAAAGGTCAAAGTGATGGAGTCAAGCTGATTAAAAAGGCCTATGACGAGAATAACATTTCAATTCCATTCCCAATTACAACTCTCGATTTTGGAATTAAAGGTGGGAAATCATTATCAACCTCTTTACAAAACCAAATTGAGCAAGTTGAAAAGAACTAATCACGCTTTGTCCAGAGTGATGATCAAAAAAAAGCCTCAGTGAGAACTGAGGCTTTTTCTTATTGTATAACTATGCGTTTTGTCAATGTTTCTTGGTCCGAGGTAACTTTTAAAAAGTAAATACCTTCAGCCAAATGACTCAGGTTCATTTCTTTGTTCCAATATCCTTCAGCATTATTGTCTCCAATTAGCTCTGTGTAAACTAAAGCACCCATTTCATTGTAAACACTTAAGTTGATTTGATCTCCTTTGAAATTATCAAGTAAAAGATTTACCATACCTTCCGTTGGATTAGGGAAAACCTCAATCTTACTTGTGATTTTTTGTTCTTCGTTACCCAAGGCAAATCCAACAGAAAAGCTATGACTAAAGTAATGACCGAAATCACGATCAAAATTCTCTAAAGTAACTCCATTGGTTTGTTTAATTCTGAAAAAACCATTCGTTTCACCCTCTCCACCTTGACTGGTAGGAATGTTCGAATACCAATATCCTAATCCATCATGATCACTATCATACATTTCTAATGTGTAACATCCTTGTGCTAAGTTAAAAGTGTCTTTATATTCTGTTGAATTCGTATGATCTGCACTCAATCGTTCCCAAATGATATTACCACTTTCGTCTTTCAAATAAACATCATTTTCAATTGCTTTGTTGTTTGTTTTATACCAGAAATAGAACTCTTCATTGTATACTGGAGGTGCATCAAATTCAACCGTGTATTTATCATTGTTTGGATATTGATCTTGAACACCATTTGGTTCCCAAACTAAAGCCGAGAAAGTGAATTTACCTTGGAAATCAAACCACCAGTCATCCGTAATAGGAATTTCAACAACCTCTTGCTCCAAGAATTCTAGATTTCCTGTCCATGGAAATTCGATCACATTATCAAATCCACCAATCCATACGTATATTGATACTGAAGTTAAGGCATCTGACCCCGTGTTTTTCAAAATAACCTTCGGGTTTTGACAAGTTGGATTAAACTTGCTGTAGTACTCCCAATTGTTAGGGTTTAATACATCAACAATAGCGGCGTCTGTGGTAAAGTTAGGAGCGCCGTAACTCATTAAATGCATGGCCATATTATAGTTTCCGTTTCCTTGATCCTGATCATTTGACGGTACATCTTCAATGTCATAATCTATGTCAACTGAAGTTCCACCCGTAACGTATGGTGTAATTTCAAATTCATGATCCTTTACCATATCTCCTGGACACCAACCTTCACGAGCATATGGCCATGTTCCGCCTTGACCAGTATTTGGGTTGTCACCACATTCAGTTTCTTGCCAAATTTCCCATGTAAAACGCGGTACACCATCAATCAATAATTCATGATCACGCCCTTGACCGTTACCCCATTCGCAACAATTGATGCTGCCATAGTGTCCGTGACCTGTAATTCTCGTTCTAATTTTAAATTGACTTGCTGTAGGGTCAAGGTTCAAAGTCATAGATGGTAACTTTACGTCATTATCTAAATCTGCGTAGGTGTGAGAACCATGATTTCCCCAAATTTTCTCTACTGAGATGATATCTCTTGGAGGAGTTCCCTTAATAAATCTGAACTGAACATCAATCAACTCTTGCGTATTGTGTGCTGCAAAGTCAACTTGTCCCATTAATAATTGCTGATAATCCGTGACGTCATACACATAAGTAAAACCGTTCGGTCCTAAATCAAATCCAATTCCGTAAGGGGTAATGAATCTTCCAATTTCAAAAGGATCAATAATTTCATAAGCTTCTTCATAATAGAAGATGCTGTCATTTGCAATGCTCATATCCGCCGCATATAAAGTAGAATCAATCTTGTTTCCTTGCCAATCATAAGTGTAGCTATATCCCGCAGGATAATGATGATCTAAGCTGGTCATGATGAATTTTTTACCTGAAACTTGATATTCAGCAATACTGATCGGATCTACCATCACCGAATCCATTACTAATGTTGAATCCAATGAAGATGTGTAAGTTCCTTGTACAAATGTAATGTCAGGTCTAATATCAGATAAGACAAATCCAGCTTGAGATTCATTGTAAAATTGAATCATACCGCTTTCACTCATCATCCCGTCAAAGCCGTTTGGAGATTGATCCATTACAGATGCAGATCCGTCAAAATCATAATAAACCACTAAATCTGAATAGTTAGGATGTGCTGCTGTCACTTTTTGGTTCATCCAAGTAAGAATTTCACTTGCAGCCAGCTCCGTATCCCAAACTCTAAACTCATCAACTTTGCCAGGCCATCCGTTACCTTGATTTCTATTTGCTCCTAATTTAAATGTGTTTACGATTCCAACATCTCTTGTAAGTCCTGAGCCCGTATGCCATAAAACACCATCTTTATAAATATTCATAACACCTGAAGTACTGTTTTTTGTGAATGCCCAATGGTGCCATTCTCCTCCAATTTCACCGGCGGTGGCAGCCTTGTTGATTCTGTCATAACCACTTCCTTCACCGGCATCCCAATAATTTTCTGAATTGCTCCATGGGAAGTGAACATTTAATATCCGATTATTCAAACTGTCTGCAGCTTCTATAACTGATGTGTTTACAGGTAAAATTCCTGCATCACCATTAGCCCAAAACGAAACGGTTATTTGATCTTGAAAGTCGTAATCGGTTATCTCTAATTCAACATGCTCATTTTGAGGAATCTTTAAATAGCCCAACTTTTCGTTTGAGTAAACAACCGAATTGGATAAGGTTTGTGTTGCGCTCACCACATTATCCGATCCTGCCGATCCATTCTCAAAAGAAATATCCATCAGGATATCCGAAGTACCATCATACACAAAGGGATAAGTGAGGTTTAATGTCGCCAATCCAGTTCCTGAAAAGTTAGTATTCATATGGTAGACATTTGTCCATCCCATTTCATCAAATCCTTCAAGAACAGTAGCTGTTGAATGTTTCATGTTGATTTTAAGGTTGCCCAGGCTTTGACCTAAGGTTCCAATATTGAATCTGAGTTTGTCGATATTACCGGCAGTTATTCCAGCCGCTGCTATTTCAGTTGCAGTCCATAAAATTTGGGTACGCTGATTGGTGTTTGATGATCCAAAAGGATAGCTTGCTGTTGAAGTCCCTAATCCAATTGAATAGTCATTATCAGATTGCGAGCTGTAATTGATGAAAGTCTGATAATTTTCAAAATAGTGATAGTATGGGTTATTGACATAATCCACACTTGCAGTCCATTCATCATTTAATAAATAGTGAGGTCCTTCAACTTTGTTGCTATCCATCACGCCTGTATGTACATGAATTTTAGCATGAGCTAAATAATCCCATTCTCCACAGTTGTAAGAATCCCATGGCGTTAATGGGTCACATTTGATGTTGTAATACATCAATACCTTTTCAAAAGACTCACCCTGTAAGCTTGCCGGAAAGTCGAAAATCGCGCGCCTTGTAGAGATACTGTCGTAAGTGAATGTTTGAACGGTAATAGTGTCTTGTGCTATTCCAAAAACGCCTGTGAAAAGGCTAAATACGAGTAAAAATTGTTTCATGGGACCTGAATTATCGTAATATTTTAAACGATTGAGTACAAAAATACGCAAAAGGTGGATATCAGTCCAAAAAATTCGAGGCAATGATTGTATTGCTAAGCCTTATTTTTTCGGCTTTTAGTCAACTGAATGATTAAAATTATCCAAGAAATAATCATGAGTGAACCTCCAATTGGAACAAAAGCGCCCAATATTTTTAACGAAGCATTTAATTCATGAAGCGCTGTAAGGTAGAGTAGGCCAGAGAATATGATACTTCCAGCTATAAGACAAATAGAAAACCATTTAATGTTGAAATTCAATTTTTCTGCATTCAAGGAAACAATTAATAATCCCAAACCGGCATACATTTGATATTCTGAAGAGGTATTCCAAACATCAATTCCGTGAGCTGATATTTTACCTTCTAAACCATGTGCGCCAAAAGCCCCCAGTATGATGCTCAAAACGATAAAGACACAAGCTGTTATGGTTAGGTTGGTTTTCAATTTGATACCAATAATTGAGATGCGTTTTCAATGGCGGCATCTGTAATTTTTTCTCCACTCATCATTTTTGCAATTTCTTGAATGCGGTTGTCCTGATTTAATAACTGAACAGATGTGGTGGTTTTATCTCCAGTATTAGACTTGCTAACGTGATAATGCAATTTACCCTTCGCAGCAACTTGTGGAAGGTGGGTAATGGCAATGAGCTGAATTTTTTGACCCATTTTCATGAATTCATTAGCAATTTTTGAAGCCACTTCTCCAGAAACTCCTGTATCAATCTCATCAAATATAAGCGTTGGGAGTTCTTTCGTTTCAGATAAAATGGACATGATCGCCAACATTAACCGTGATAACTCTCCGCCAGAAGCGACTTTTTTCAAAGCTAAAAATTGTCCACCCTTGTTGGTTTTAAATAAGAATTGCACCTGATCTAAGCCGGTTGAGCTCAGCCTTTCGAGCGGTTCCATTTTTATTTGCATTTCAGCATCTGCCATTCCCAATTCTTTTAGGATATTACATACCGCATTGCACAAAGATGTACTGTGTTTTTTTCTAGCAGTTGACAGACTTGTTGCTTGCGCTTCCAGTGATTTTTTATCTTTTTCAATTTCTGCCAGCAGTTTATTTAGTCGATCATCTGAACTGTTGATGGCGTCTAAATCGCTTTGAAGTTTCGCTTCTAATTCCTGTAGTTGGCTCACTTCAGTCAAATTGTGTTTAAAGCAAAGCGAATTCAACAAGTCCATTTTTTCTTTAATGGCCATTGCTTCAGCAGGCGAAAAATCAAAATCATTAGATTCTCCAGCCACTTCAGACTCTATGTCATCCATTTCAATTTTCAAACTCAATAAACGCGCATGAATGTCTGCGTATTTTGGATCGAATGACTTGAGTTCTTCAAAGGTTTCTATTAAAGTTTTAATGCCGTTGGCAGGACCATAGGTATCGTTTTCAAAGACAGATTTTGCTAATCCAAGTCCTTCAGAAATCTTTTCAGCAAACTCAATTTTGTCGGATTGTATTTTAAGTGCAGCAAGATCAGTATTACCTAAATCGGCTGCTTCTAATTCTGATAAAAGAAATTCTAAATAGTCTTTATTCTTTCTGTTTTCGCGTTCCTTTACTTCTAGCTCAATGCTCAAATTGACTTTTTTACGATAGCTTTTATAGGCTAATTTGTAATTCGTAATCAATTCGTTATTACCGGCAAAACTGTCAAGTACAGAAGTTTGAAAATCTCCATCAAAAAGCTGTAGCGTTTGGTGTTGAGAATGAATATTTACCAATTTTTCACCCAATTCTTTAAGCTGCGTGAGTTGAACTGGGCTATCGTTCACAAAACATCTTGATTTACCAGAATTCGTGAACTCTCTTCGAATAATACAAGGACTTTCATAATCAAGATCCTGGGTTTCAAAGAAATCTTCTAATTGCAACTGGTCAATGCTAAATTCTGCTTCTAGATAACATTTATGTTCTGATTGTCTCAAAACTGATGTGTCAGCTCTTTCTCCTAATAAGAGGTTCAGGGCTTTCAATAAAATCGATTTCCCTGCTCCTGTTTCACCTGTGATGGTGCTAAATCCATTTTGAAAATCAATGGATGCATTATCAATTAAAGCGTAATTAGAGATGTCGAGACGATTCAGCATTGATAGATTTCAATTCAATTATTTATTACAGTAAAGATACTGCATTCATAAAATTAGAATGAAAAATTGTTCAGCTTAATTTAAAATCTCCTGATACTTTGAGCTATTAGCTGGGTCAAGACGCTTTAGAATACTTACGGCGGCATTTTTTTCTTTAATCTCAGCTTGAGAAAATAAATCAATTAGCTCTTTAGATTTCGAAGTCAAAAAGATCTGAAGATTTAGTGACCCAGGTCTTGATCGTTGAACTGGAGAAAGTGATTCCATACTCTCTAGTACTACTTTTCTACCTGCAACAATATCATTGTACATGATGTCAAATCCGTTTCTGTGGTAATTATAGTAGGCTGTGCGTATCGGCTTGAATACAGATTGCAAAGCATTATCTACCATCCAGTAACGATTGTTTCTTTTACCCTGCGGTAACCATCCCTGACCTCCAGAGTTTTTGGCGTTATTGGCAATGATTTGTGCTTTGTTAAAATATTCTGTTCCGCCTTCAGGTGAGAAACTGTCATAATCATAAGCCAAAACCATGTAAGCGTAAAAAGCTAAAATAGAAGTTAAATTATCTCTGTGTTGATCAATTGAAAATAAGAGGGCAGTGTTTCTTGCATAAGATATCTCAAAATTTTCATCTTGATGATTGAACAGTACAGTGTTGTAAGAAGTGTTGTATACTGGGCGTGTTGATTGCACCTGAATTTTCCCTTTGTAGGATGAAGTAGATGGGATGTCAGTAATCGTGATCAGAATTGATACATTAATTCGTTCTTCAATTTCGTATACATCCTTCGTCCAACGTGTATTATTCATGAAATCAAAAATCTGTGCTTCCAATTCAGTGAATATTTCTTTTTCAACTGGTCCAACCTGTAATGCAGGAGCGTTAATCACCGATACTTCACAGTTCAATTCTTGTGCAGATAGTTGCACACAACAAATAAGTGATAGTATGGCTAAGAAATGTTTCATTTATGCTAAGTCGCTTTCAATTTCGTCAATAATATCTACCATTACAATAGACTTATCTTTTAACTCAAAATTACGTATTTTATTGTTTGGTTTGATAAAGCTGACTTTGTTTGTGTCATGACCAAACCCAGCCCCTTTATCTCTTAGTGAATTCAATACCAACAAGTCTAAATTCTTTTTCTCGAGTTTTTTCACCCCGTTTGCCTCTTCGTTTTCAGTTTCTAGAGCAAATCCGACCAAATATTGATCGGCTGTTTTGTTTTGTCCAGCCCAAAATAATATGTCCGGGTTTTTCACCAAATCTATTTGCAGCGAATCAGAAGATTTTTTAATTTTTTCATCTGCTGCTTGTGCAGGGCGGTAATCGGCAACGGCAGCAGAAAATATTCCGACTGAACTCTCAGACCAATGTGATTCAACAGC
The DNA here is from genome assembly GCA_030426825.1 of Bacteroidia bacterium. GTDB lineage: Bacteria > Bacteroidota > Bacteroidia > Flavobacteriales_D > Crocinitomicaceae > Paracrocinitomix. The sequence goes on from JAUHXX010000034.1 coordinate 14,099, forward strand.
TGCTTTCATTTCTAAAGCAGATTTTACCCCAATAACTTTGATTGAGGGGTTTTGGACCTTCGCATGTGTTGGTCCGGTAATCAGTATTACATGAGCCCCTCTGTTAGCGCATTCATCTGCCAACAATACTCCTGTTTTACCTGATGAGTAATTGCCTATAAAGCGAACTGGATCAATCGACTCATAGGTAGGTCCTCCAGTAATCAACACAGTTTTACCTTTAATTTTCGAGTTGCCGATAAAAAAGTCGTGAATGTGCTGTGCAATTTGCTCAGGTTCTTCCATTCTCCCTTTTCCTTCTAAACCACTAGCTAATTCACCAGATGTAGGGTCAATTACTCTGACCTTGTTAGCGCGAAGATGTTCAAGATTTTCTTGTGTACTGAAATGCTTGAACATATCAAGGTCCATTGCCGGCGCTATCCAAATTGGGCATTTAGCACTCAAATAAGTTGCGATCAACAAGTTGTCAGCGTTTCCTGAAACTAATTTTGATAAAGTATTGGCGGATGTTGGGGCAATGATAAAAAGATCTGCCCATAACCCTAAATCAACATGGTTTTGCCATTCTCCTGTTTCTTCATCTTTAATGAATTCAATGGCAACAGGGTTTTTAGACAAGGTTGATAATGTTAAAGGAGAAATAAATTCGCAGGCAGCAGCAGTCATAACGACTTTTACTTCGGCGTCAAGCTTAATTAATTCTCTAACAAGATAGGCTGTTTTGTAGGCAGCAATGCTCCCGGTAACTCCGACTAAAATCTTTTTACCAGAAAGCATACAAAGATTTAGTCTTCTGATTCAGAATCAGATTCAGCTTTTTCAGCATTGTCTCTGATGTACACTTTATCTTCCATGTACTCTTGAATTGCTATAGCAACTGGCTTAGGAAGACTTTCGTAGAATTTAGAGATTTCAATTTGCTCTCTGTTTTCAAAAATCTCTTCTAAATTGTCAGTGCTTGATGCAAATTCAGCTAACTTTTTAGTCAACTCTTCTCTCATCTCAGAACTAATTTGATTAGATCTTTTAGAAATAGCAATCAACGATTGGTAGATGTTTCCAGATTTTTGTGAAAAATCAGAATTGTCTCTTGTTACCGTTGTTTTTTCGGCATTGGTGTTTTTGTAATTAATGCTCATCTCTTTTATTTTATAATCACTTAGCAGTACTTGTGTCTGCCAAATTCGAAATTTCTTTATCAGTCTTAGCTTTGATGCCTTCTGCTTCTGAAAGCCATTCTGATTCCGGAAATTCGGCTACAAAGGTACGATAACTTTTCAACGTAGCTTCTAATCGTTCTAATTTTTTAGAACTAATACTGTTTATCGCTAACAAATAACTGCTTTTAACAGTCAAAAACATCATCTCTTCTTTGTAAACAGATTCAGGATATTTTTCTAAAGTTCCTTTAAATGCTACAACCGCTGCCTTGTAATTCTCGGTTTTGAAATACATTTTAGAATTTTCGTATTGCTTTTTTTCCAGCTTCGATCTTAAATTATCCATAATGATATTACAAGTATCAATTCTATTGCTTTCTGGATAGACATCAATAAAAATCTGCAATTCATCTAATGCATTCAAGGTTTCTGTTTGATCTAACTTATAATCAGGTGAGTTTTTTACCGCACATAGAGCGCTTAAAAAGGTAGCTTCTTCAACGTTTTTACTGGTTGGATACTGACGAATGAATCGCTTAAAGTAATATCCTGCCAAATAATAATCTCCCAAATTGTAATTACCCATGCAGTATAGGAAATATAATTTTTCTCCATCTGGAGTTAATTTGTAGTAAGGAATAATGTCTTCAAGAAGCGTTACCGACTTCAAATACTCTTCTTCACTATGCATTTTAATGGCAAGGTTTTTCTTCTCTTCGTTGCTACCGTTTTTCATGACTTTGCTGTATTCACTACAAGAGACTAGAATTAACCCTCCAATAAAGATCAGTATTAGTTGTCGCAATTTGCTGTTCATTCGATTATTTTACCCTGCAAAGATAGGGTTTCGTTTGTTAAAAAATGTCAAATAATACGATTGCAAACGGAAAAATGTGAATAAAATTTCGCTTAATATTCGGGTTTTCTGATTTTTCACTCTAATTTCGCAGTTAGAATCGTCCTCAATAACCGGACGGAAAAATTAATTATGGCGTTAGATATATTTGAGAAGATAAAGGAGAACAGAGGTCCTATCGGTCAACATGCTAAAGGAGTACACGGTTACTTCACCTTCCCTAAACTAGAGGGAGAAATTAGCAATAAAATGGTATTCAGAGGAAAAGAGTGCTTAGTGTGGAGTGTGAATAACTACTTGGGCTTAGCAAATGATCCTGAAGTGAGAAAGGCAGATGCAGATGCAGCTGCTGAATGGGGAATGGCTTATCCTATGGGTTCAAGAATGATGACAGGTCAGACTTCTGAGCATGAAGCGCTTGAGAATGAGATTTCTGAATTCATGAACTATGAAGATACCATCTTATTGAACTTTGGATATCAAGGGATGCTTTCTGCTATTGATTGTTTAGTAGATAGAAAAGATGTTATCGTTTACGATAGTGAGTCTCATGCATGTATTATTGATGGTGTAAGATTACACGCTGGAAAAAGATTTGTTTTCCAACACAATGACATGGAGAGCTTTGACAAGCAAATGGAAAGAGCAACCAAACTAGTTGGTGAAACTGGTGGAGGTATACTTGTAATCACTGAAGGTGTATTTGGTATGGCTGGTGATCAAGGATTATTAAAAGAGATTATTGAATTCAGAACTTCTGGAAAATATGATTTCAGATTGTTTGTTGATGATGCGCACGGATTTGGAACTTTAGGTGAAACTGGTCAAGGAACTGGGGAGCATCAAGGTTGCCATGATGGCATAGATGTTTATTTCGGAACCTTTGCAAAATCAATGGCTTCTATTGGAGCATTCATCTCTTCAACTGAAGATGTTGTTGAATTCTTGAGATATAATATGAGATCTCAAATGTTCGCTAAATCTTTACCTATGCCATTGGTAGTTGGAGCAAGAAAACGATTAGAGTTATTAAGAACACAACCGAAACATAAAGAGAATTTGTGGAAAGTAGCTACCGCCTTGCAAAAAGGCTTGAAAGAAGCTGGTTTTAATATTGGTAGAACTAATTCTGCTGTAACACCAGTATTCTTACAAGGAACCCTAGGTGAAGCAACGAATGTTACTTTCGATATGAGAGAAAATTATAATATTTTCTGTTCTATTGTTGTGTATCCAGTTGTTCCTAAAGATGTAATCATGTTGAGATTAATTCCAACTGCTGTTCATACTTTAGAAGATGTTCAATACACCATTGACACTTTCAAGAAAGTGCAAGAAGGATTAGCTTCTGGTAAGTACAAAGCTGAACAATTAAAAGAAGTAGAAACAGATAAATAAGCTGTTCAACGAAATAAAAAAAACCGTCTCGGCTTGGCCAAGGCGGTTTTTTTATGCTTTTAGTTTTCTTTATTTAGATAAGGCATCTTTACCAACTGCTATTAGTTGGTTGGGCTTATGATAACCCAATGCAAAATGCACTACTTTCTCATTTTTATCTATAAAATATAATGAGGGATATGCAGTCAATTGAAACTTACGACTCAGTCTTGGACCTTCTTCATGTTTTTCCATGTCCATTTTTACATTGATGAAGTTTTCATTGAAAAAAGTTCCAACCGCCTCTTCTGTAAAGGTGTTTTTCGCCATCAGTTTGCAAGGACCGCACCACGCAGCATAGGCATCAAGGAAAATTAATTTGTCGTTTTTGCCAGATTTAGCTAAGGCATCTGACCATGATCCCGTAAAAAATTCGATTCCGCCTTCAGCTCCATTGTTGAAGATTCGCTCAGCTTGTCCTGCTTTTCTAATGTTCGAATTTGAGAATGCACTCATGCTCAAAAGGCCAATTGTTAATACAGCAATAATTTTTTTCATTTGTTTATTTCTAAGGTTTGATTCGTTGAATAATGTCTATTTTTATATCAAATAATGTTCCAATGTTAAACGACTTGATACTTTTAGACGGTGTTTCTAATGACCACTTACAGGGCATCAAACAGTTTATCAACGAATGGAATGACGAAAGTTACGAAATTGAAGTCGAAACTTCTGGTTCAACTGGCACTCCAAAAAAAATAAAATTACTCAAATCTGCGGTTCGAAAATCTGCTCAAGCAACGGGATTGTTTTTTGATTTACAGCCAGGACAAACAGCGTTACTCAATCTTTCGGTGAATTACATTGCTGGAAAATTAATGATAGTTAGGGCTATTGAACATCAAATGAATTTAGTGGTAGCCCCCTTGAATGATAATCCTTTGCTGAATGAATATGAGGGGGTCATTGATTTTGCAGCCATGGTGCCTGCTCAAGTCAAGTCAGTTTTAGAATCGGCAGTATCAAGTGAAAAACTTAAAAAAATCAAGAATATCATCATTGGTGGTGCGCCTTTAAATCCTCAAATTGAGAATGAACTAACAACTTTAGATTGCAGATGTTTTGTGACTTTTGGAATGACGGAGACCATTACCCATTTTGCGCTAAGAAAAGTAGGAACACCTATTTATAGATGTTTGCCCGGTTTTAAATGTTCGATAGATGACCGTTCTTGTTTGGTGTTGGCTGAAAACGAAATCTTGCCAGAACCCTTGATTACGAATGATATTATCGACTTGATTGATGTAGAAACATTCAAATGGAGAGGACGTTATGATTTTGTTATCAATTCTGGTGGTGTAAAAATCCATCCAGAAAAGGTAGAGAAGATGATTGGTCATTTGTTTCCGAACAACCGCTTTTATGTGACCTCAAAGCAAGATGATCAATTCGGTGAAATCGCCATTTTG
>JAUHXX010000349.1 GCA_030426825.1 Bacteroidia bacterium
ATTGAGCTCATGCACGAACAAATTGACGTACCTGTGATCATGAACTATCATTATGCGCAGATTAATCATGAGCAATTTCAGTTGTTTTCGTCCACCGACTTTGGTGCACATTTAATTGACGGCAAAGGAGACGGATTAATGATTTCTGCACACAGTATTGAATCTCCCATAAAAATTACTTCAACCGCTTTCGGAATTCTGCAGGCAACTCGTACACGGATTTCTAAAACAGAATATATTTCTTGTCCTTCATGTGGAAGAACACAATTCGATTTACAAGAAACTACTGCTAAAATCAGGTCAAAAACCAATCATTTAAAGGGTTTAAAGATTGGTATTATGGGTTGTATTGTAAATGGACCAGGGGAAATGGCAGATGCTGACTATGGCTATGTCGGAGTAGGTAAAGGTAAAATCAATCTTTATAAAGAAAAGGTCATTATTAAAAGAAACATTCCTGAAGAGGATGCCCTAGAAGAGTTAATTAATTTGATTCAGGAAAATGGTGATTGGGTGGATGCTTAAATTGAACTTCGCCTAAAATCCTTTCACCATTTCAAGTTTTTGTTTTAACTCATTCACCGTCTTTTCTTGCTCAGAAATCTTAGATTTTAGTTCTGACTCCATGTTGGATTTCTCCGAGATCATTTTAGTTACTTCTGCAATTTCAGCGTCTTGCTGCTCAAGCTCCACTTTGTTCTCGTTCAAGCTCTGCTGTATGTCATCCAGCTTCTCTTGCATTTTTAACCTTTTTTTATCCAGCTTATCCCTCTTTTTTTGCTCCTTCACCTGGTCCTTATTTAAATCAATAATATCTTCTGTAACATCATTCAGCTCGTCCTGTGACTTTTCAAGAATTTTAGTAGACTGTGATAAGTCTTCTTCAATAAATGATGTGTAATACGCCTTACCAAACTCTTTCAATAAGCTTTGGCATTTAACTGATTCATCTGGATAATCCTCAGAATTCACAAAAACATCCGTTCCAAAGCTCACCCAATACCACAATACAAGCGTTGAACCTTTTTCTCTCACCTGCGCGTTCAAATTAAAGTGTTTTTCACTGAAGCTCGGAATTAATAAATTTTCAGCCGAAATTTTCTTGAAAAGAGATTTTACATCATAAGACATGTCATCCTCTAAAAACTCTTCAAATGCTTTGATAATCTCTTTTTCGTTTCCTGCTAACTCAATTGAAAATCCATTTCTTTGAACCTTGTCCAATTCTTCTTTTCCCTCATTGATTTCAAGTTTATTAGGCACATTAATAGATTGCGCAACCGAAAAATGTCCAAGTAATGTTAGCGAGCAAATTATAAATATCTTCTTCATAATACAAAGCTAACAAGCGAAAATGGCCTATTGTTCAATTTTCGATTAATGCATGCAAAAAAACGTTGAGTAGAAGAATTATACCATCATGTTGCTCTTATGCTTAACAATAAGCTGTTTTCATAGGTGCCCGGGAAGAGAATGCTTTTCAATTAAAACTTATTGAACTACTAATTTCTTTTTAACGAGGTTTTCAGCACTTCTTGCTTCAACAAAGTAAAGTCCAGGAGCCCAATTTTTTACTTCAATTTTATACGTTGATTCACCAGACCCTGAAAAAACCAATTTTCCAGCTGAATCAAATAGCTCAAAATCAAATATTGTGCTTGATGTCAAGTGAACAGAGTTGTTTGCCGGGTTCGGGAAAATGTCAAACTCAAGCGGATTCAAATTCTCCATTCCAACCGTGGACAAAACACTAAAAGTATTTGAACCGACAAGTCCAGAGCTATCTGTTACAGTAATCGTGTAATCACCAGCAGGTAATCCGGCTATATCTTCTGTCACTTCAGCATTGCTCCATAATATACTCTGAACAGGACCACCAAAAGTTGTAATTGTAGCGTCTATAGCACCGTTTGACGTTCCGTCATCATGAGTGATGATTGCTGATATTATGGGAGGATTAATAGCAGTAACATTTATAGTGTCAGAACTAGGGCATCCTGTAATCGGGCTTGTGAAGCTCACGACATATTGATATGTTCCTGGACTCAAAGTAAATGGGGTGCCATCAGTGATTCCGCCTGACCAAATAATTGAAGAGCCACTTGGATTATAAGCCATTAAACTAAAAGGCAGGTTTGCCTCAACAGTAGTATCATTTCCAGCAAATAGTATCGGCGCATCAATTATTTCTATTAATTGGCTAGAAGTGCCAGAGCATATAGAGTTGGTCGGTTGATACTGAACAGTATATTGTCCAGGAACTGAATTAACATAATCAACATCTCCAGTTATTGAATCGATTACAATTCCTGTTGGAGATGCCGAAAAATAACCAGATGAACTCCCAGAAATTGTTGGAACCAAAGTAACCATTTCTGATGTACATATAGTGTCTGGGTCAAAACTAAAGCTAGGGTCAAATGGATTAACGGTTGCAGCAACTACCGCAACACAAGTGTCATCAATACCATTCGTATATTCAATAAAGTAATTGTGATTTGAACTTGTAAAAACCGTTGTATCTCCATCAAAAGGAGCATTATCGAGCAAATAATAGTAAGAATTTGAAGCGCATCCATTCGTTTGAAGGTTAAAATTGTCAATTCCCCAATGGTCCCATGTATTTGATGAATTCGCATCTTGACTAAAATTAAAAATTGTATTCGCGGTTTGAGCCGCTGCAGGAATCGAAAAGCAATAATTATCCCAGTTATAATACGGGCCTGTATTTGCGCTATTCGGTTGAAAATAAAAAATGTCAACCCAAGTTGTTCCTCCGTCAATAGAATACCGAAAGAAAACCCCTTCGTTAGCAGAGTCTGGATCTTCACAATCCGTAGAGTTTTCATCAGCTGCAAAATCTAAATCAAAGCAAACTTGGCCTCCACATTGGACATCATAAGGAGCTGTGGTTAATATCCTTGGTAAAGCAACTCCACTGCCCATCCATACTGTTGGGCTACCATCTAAGGATGGACTACAAGGGTTAGTGAAATCGGCGGAGCCACCCAAATTCCAACCAATAGGTAAGGTACTAGAATTAAAATCTTCAGTAATACTAATACCGTTGGCTTGACCAGTGGCGATAATATTGATAGAATCTCCACAATCTATACTAACAACACTGGGGGTCACATTAAGGTTGCAATTTGCGTTGAGGTTAGGGTTTCCAGAAGTTACTTGTATGGTGTCCGGAGATGGGCATCCGGTAGTTGTGTTTACAACAAATTCATAGACTCCAGTTGGCAGAGAAAATGGAACGCCGTCTGAAATGCCTCCACTCCAGGCTATTGTAGCGCCACTCGGATTGAATGCGTTTAAACTAAAGGGTGAATTGGCCTGCACTACCGTATCATTCCCAGCAAAAAGTATAGGTGAATCCAACACTTGTATCAATTGGTTCATTGAACCAGGACATGATGGATTTGTTGACTGATAAGTCACTGAATATTGTCCTGCGGTAGAATTTTGATAATCGACTATTCCAGATGAGCTGTC
>JAUHXX010000035.1 GCA_030426825.1 Bacteroidia bacterium
CTTTAAAAGAATTATTAGCACATTTATAAACCTTTGAAAGGACCCTGAGCGTAGTCGAAGGGCCCTTTCAAAAAAAGACAAACGAAAACCCGGATACACCCGAAATCGAAAAACGAAAAGTCCTGCGAAGCAGAGACGTAACGAAAACCGAACTAAAAAGGAGCAGAGCGACTGCACCAATAACCAAATACTAAAAACCAAACAAAATGAACACACTACTATACACAGATGGCTACAAAGTAGATCACAGAAGACAATACCCAAACCAAACAACCTTAGTTTATTCTAACTGGACACCAAGAAAATCCAGAATTGAAGGAATAGATTCGGTCGTATTTTTTGGATTGCAATACTTCATTAAGAGATACATCATTGAAGACTTTGAAAAGAACTTCTTCTCGCAACCAAAAGCAGATGTTTGCAAACGTTATGCAAGAAGAATCGATAATTACTTAGGGCCAAATTCTGTAGGCATCAAGCATATTGAAGATCTACATGATTTAGGATATATTCCAATGGTATTTAAAGCATTGCCTGAAGGCGTTTCGGTTCCGATCAGGGTACCAATGTTTACCATGTACAATACGATTCCAGAGTTTTTCTGGTTAACGAACTACTTTGAAACGTTGCTTTCAACTACAGTTTGGATGCCATGTAATTCGGCCACAATAGCGAAACAATACCGTCAAATCTTAGATAAGTATGCAGCTGAAACATCTTCAGTTCCAGAATTTGTGGATTGGCAAGGACATGATTTCTCAATGAGAGGAATGGCAGGTTTAGAAGCTGCATTAATGAGTGCTTCGGGCCACCTTTTGAGTTTCACAGGTTCAGATACTATTCCGGCAATCGACTTTTTAGAGACTTATTACAATGCTGATTCTGATAAAGAACTGGTAGGAGGATCTGTTGCAGCAACAGAGCATTCAGTGATGTGCATGGGAACCAATTCAGGAGAGCAAGAAACCTTTGAAAGATTAATTACAGAAGTGTATCCAAACGGAATCGTTTCTATCGTATCGGATACATGGGATTTATGGAAAGTGTTGACGGAGTATCTACCAAATCTGAAAGAACAAGTTTTAGCTAGAGATGGCAAGGTGGTCATCCGTCCTGATTCAGGAGATCCGGTAGACATTATTTGCGGTAATCCAAACGGAAAAAGCGAAGCGGAGAAAAAAGGTGTGATTGAATTATTGTGGGATATTTTTGGAGGATCAACCAATGCAAAAGGATACAAAGAATTGGATTCACACATTGGAGCGATTTACGGAGATAGTATTACGCTAGAAAGAGCAAGAAACATGTGTGAGCGTTTGAAAGCGAAAGGTTATGCATCTACCAATGTCGTGCTGGGAGTAGGATCATTTACCTATCAATACAACACCAGAGATACATTTGGTTTTGCAATGAAAGCCACTTATGGCGAAGTTGCTGGAGAGGGAAGAGAAATCTTCAAAGATCCGATCACAGATGACGGAACTAAAAAATCTGCCAAAGGATTGATTAAAATCGTCTTAGAAAACGGCGAATACAAAATGATTGACCAAGCGACTTGGGAGCAAGAAAAAGAGGGCGAATTGAGAGAGGTATTCAGAGACGGGAAGTTATTAATAGATGAAAAACTGGCGGATATTCGTGCAAGAGTTAGAAAATGAAACAGGGCACATTGAGAATAGAAAAAAGTCAGTCAAAACTTATCTTGACAGTTGTCATTTCGCTAATCACCACTGGCTTGTTTCTTTTTTTTATCATTTCCGGTCATAAAATTGGAGATTATTTGGTCATCATTTTAGGAACAATAGGTTGTTTTGGCTTTGGGGTCTGTTCAATTTATTTTATTATTTGTTTATTTAAATCAGGGCCTTCAATTGAGACGAACCATAAAGGCATAATTGTGTATGTTGGATTACATTCCAGTAGTATTATAGAATGGCAAGACATTGAGGACTTGAATTTCCGTAATCTGGGTGTAACAAGTTATCTTCGGATTTATCTGAAAGATAATAATAAGTATATCCGAAGTACAGGTGACCCCATTTTCAAATTGATGAGATATTTACATGCCTTGCTTTTGGGTTCTCCTATTATTTTAACTCGGTACTTTTATAAAACAATTTTACCTGAACTCAAGATTAGTCTTGAAGATGCAATGGCTTTTCATGGATATCCAATAAATGAAGTAAATTAATATTAATCACCAATCACCAATCACCAATCACCAATCACCAATCACCAATCACCAATCACCAATCACCAATCACCAAAAATGAACCACCAAATACCATTTAATAAATCTCGCTACACAATAGCAATAGTCCTCTCAATTGTCATCACCATTCTCGGTTTACTGATGTTTTTACAACCTGAAAATTTTGGAGCAGAATTATTAGGGCATGCGAGGGCTGAGCAAATAGGCTTAAGTTTAGCGCTAATCTTTTTCATACTACTCGTATTTGTAATTGTTAAATTATCGGGCAGTAAAATGGGGCTAGTTATCAATGAAGATGGCATTCAAGATTTCGCTGGAGGACTAAGTATTGGATTGGTTAAATGGGAGAACATCACCGCCTTTAGTACGAAAAAGCATGTTGGAAATACATTCATTCTCGTTCATGTAAACAATGAGGATGAAATTCTTCAAAGTCTGGGGAAAGTGAAAAGGAGGTTATTAAAAGAGAACATGGCAACTTTTAAAACTCCTGTGGCTATTAGTTCTACCATGCTTAAACCCTCGGCAACTGAGATAATTCAACTATTTAAAGATGTTGCTGCCACAAAAGGAATTGAATTCCAAGATTAAAAACGAACATGAAAAAACTCCTCACTACAATCTTACTTTGCCCAATAATTATCAGTAGTGCTCAAGATTCTACTCGTGTTGATTCATTGAAAACCATACAGGTAACTTCTGCTTATTTAGCACATGATAATTCTTATCCTGTTACGTTTACCAATGTTTCTCAAAATGAAATTGAGGCCGTGAATACAGGTCAGGAACCTTCTTTTATTTTAAGTAATTACCCTTCTATGACTGTATATTCTGACGCCGGTTCTGGCCAAGGATATTCGTATTTTAGAATGCGCGGAATTGACCAAGCCAGATTAAACCTAACGCTAGACGGGGTTCCACTTAATGAGCCTGAAGATCAAGGTGTTTATTTCTCTAATTACCCAGATTTTTTTGGATCGATAAATGGACTGCAAATTCAAAGAGGCGTTGGAACTACTAAAAATGGTAACGCAAGTTTTGGGGGTAGTATGCAATTTCAATCCAAGGAACTGTCTGATTCTATGAAAACAACTCTTGGAGCAGGTTATGGCTCGTTCAATTCGTATCGATTTTTTGCCGAACACAATATGGGTTTGAAAAAAGATATCGGATTGTATATAAGAGCTTCCCACATTCATTCTGATGGATATCGTAGAAGATCTGCAAACACTTCAAATTCTGTTTTTTACAGTACAGGAATAGTAAAGAAAAAACACGTTTTGAAGTTGACTGGTTTCGCAGGCAATCAAAGAAATCAAATGGCTTGGTTAGGGGTGTCGAAGGCCGATATTGATAATGACGCTAGACATAATAACAATAGCGAAGAGAACGATCAATTCACCCAATCTTTAAATCAAATTAGCCATTCAGTAAAATTAGGTACTAAGAGTTTCTTGAAATCAACAGTGTATTATAATTATTTAGAAGGATATTATGATTTTGATCTCAACAATTTTTTAGGTCTTCCTTCAACAGATGAAATGTATAATTACGCTTTTCAGTCTCATTTTTTAGGAGGATTCACCAACTTTAACTACTTCGGTGAAAAATTAACTTGGAGAATCGGAGTTCATGGAAATATCTACCAAAGAAAACATACTGGCTCAGAAAGGTTGATTGGTAAGCTTTATCAAAATCGAGGATTTAAAAATTCGTTCAGTGCCTTTACGAAAGCAGATTATTCAGTGACGAAATCCTTAAAATTGTTTGCAGATATTCAATATCGATATACTGATTTTGATTACGAAGGGGCAGTTGATATGAATAAAAGAGATTGGAATTTCATTAATCCTAAAGCAGGTTTATCTTACCAAATAAAACGTAACTTTTTGTATTACAGTTTTGGTGCTGCCGGACGTGAACCAACTCGAACAGATATGTTCGGAGGTAATGATGATTTGTTAGCAGATTCAACAGGAGCCGCTCTTCTCTTTATTACAAGTCCTGAATTTGTGCTTGATCATGAATTAGGCTGGCGTTATCAGGCTAAAAAATTACAAACGTCATTCAATTTATATTACATGGCATTTCAAAACGAGATTGTGTTGAATGGTCAATTCGGACCAAACGCCTTGGCCCTGAATGATAGAGTTGATCAAAGTTACCGTACCGGGGCAGAGCTGTCAATAGCTTTTCACCCCTTGAAGAGCCTGTCCTTAATTCATCACGGTTCTATAAACTTCAGTCAAATAACAGATTCAGGGGTTAGCTTTGAGCCTATATTGACTCCAAGATATATTTTCAATCAAGAAATCGTATATCGATTGTCTGGTTTTGAAACAGGACTCTCTTTAAGATTTCAAAGTAAATCTTACATAGATTTTGCAAATGAAAATGAATTAGACGCTTACGCTCTATTGAATTGGAGAGCTTCGTATTCAGTAAAAGGATTTACGGTTTCGGTATTTTTAAATAACATCACAAATAAAAGATACTTCAACAATGGCTATGTCGATTGGGATGGAACCAACAAATATTTTGTGCAAGCAACTTCTAATGTTTATGCAATGCTGACCTATTCCTTTTAATGAGTTTTTTTGACATCAATAATATAGCCTTTAATTTACTAGATTATCCTTTAAGTTGGATAGAATTAATCGGCACGATATTCGGATTAGTCACTGTATATCTGGCTTCACGAGAGAATATATTGACGTGGCCAACCGGCTTGATTAATGTTGCCGCTTTTTTCTTTTTGTTCTATCAGGTGAATTTGTATTCAGATATGGTATTGCAAATACACTTTTTCGTGATGTCCTTGTATGGGTGGTATTTCTGGAAAACTAAACCAAATGGTCAACCAATTACATCCCTTCCTTTGAGATGGCAAAAAGGCTATTCAATAGTTTTGGTTGTATGTACAACTTTGCTGGGATTAACAATGTCATCTATCCATGAATTATTACCAAATTTATTCAGCCAACCGGCCGCATTCCCCTTTGCAGATGCCTTTACAACTGTAGCAAGTGTTATGGCCACAATTTTATTGGCTAGAAAAGTCATTGAGAATTGGTATTTATGGATAGCTGTAGACATGGTTAGTATTTTGTTGTACAGCATGAAAGGCATTTATTTGGTAGCAATTGAGTACTTCATCTTCCTAATTATTTGCATTTTTGGTCTCCTCAAATGGAAACGATCGCTATGAAAACAGGATTTGTATTCGGAAAATTTATGCCTTTTCATAAAGGTCACAAGGCCATGATTGACTTTGCAAAAACGAAAGTTGATTTTTTATACATCATTGTTTGCGCAAGCGATAAGGAAGAATTACCAGTGTTTACAAGGTCTCATTGGATTACAGAAACTTATCCCTTTGACCCGAATGTTCAAATCATTTCTTTTGAGTACTCAGAAAAGAAATTACCAAATACTTCGACTCCAGATAAAGATGTTTCAAAAATTTGGGCAACTCAGTTTAGCAAAATGTTACCGGATGCTGAGGTGGTAATTACCTCAGAAGGCTATGGAGAATATGTTGCTGAAGCTATGGGAATTGAATCGATTTTGTTTGATCCAGAAAGAGCGGAAGTTCCAATTTCAGCTACAGAAATCCGAAATAATATTGCCGAAAATTGGGATTTTATTCCAGATATTGTCAAGCGATATTATCAGAAAAAAGTGGTGCTTTTAGGAACTGAAAGTACAGGAAAAAGTTCCTTGTCGGCTGAGCTAGCAAATCAACTTAATGGAACATTGGTAGAAGAGGCGGGGAGAGATATCATAGAGGATTCAAGAGATTTTACAATTGACGATTTGCAGGCTGTCATTTTCGAACATGCCAGAAGAATAGAGGTAGCATTAGAAGAATTAAAACCTTATGTAATTATTGATACTGACATTCACATTTCTCAATCCTATGCGAAATTTCAGTTTGGAGAATACATTGAAGAGGTCCCTGATGAAATAATGGATATGCAAAAAGCAGATTATTATTTCTATCTCACAGCAGATTTCCCTTATACTGATGACGGTACTAGATTACCGCTAAAAGAAAGAAATTTCTTAGATAAATATCACCGAGCTACTTTAAAGGATTATAAAATTGAAGATCAGGTTATAGATATTTCTGGTAACTGGAATGAAAGATTAGAGCACATGATTAAGATCCTCACCTAAACACGTTAATTCTTTTAACCACCAACCACCAACCACCAACCACCAACCACCAACCACCAACCACCAACCACCAACCACCAACCACCAACCACCAACCACCAACCACCAACCACCAAAAACAATCTAAGCCTTAACTTGTTCTCATTTTATGGCAGTATTTCAATTCTATAAAGAGCAAGCAATTCCAGCTTCAATTGACGAGGTATGGGATTTCATTTCATCACCTAAAAATTTGTCAAAAATTACGCCCGATTCTATGGGATTTGAAATTACGACACCTTATTTGTCTGATGAAATGTATCCTGGGATGATCATTACTTATAAAGTAAATCCAATGTTGAATATGAAAATGACTTGGGTCACTGAAATCACACATGTAAAACCAAAAGAATATTTTGTTGATGAGCAAAGACAGGGCCCATACAAAACGTGGCATCACGAGCATTGGATCAAACCAATTGAAGGGGGAATCATGATGGAAGATTTGATAACATATCAACCACCAATGGGCATTTTTGGTAAAGCAGCAAATGATCTTTTCATCAGAAAAAAACTGGAAGAAATTTTTGAGTACAGACGTCTTGCAATGATCGAAATTTTTGGTTCATTTAAAGAAAAATCCGCATGAAAGTTTCGATCTTTTGGTTTAGACGTGACCTACGTTTATCGGACAATGTTGGTTTATCAGAAGCCTTAAATTCTGGCCTCCCAATTCAGCCCATTTTCATTTTTGATGAGCAAATTCTTAATGAATTACCTCATGACGATCCAAGAGTTAATTTTATCTATGACCAGTTGTCAAAGATTAACACCGAGTTGAACAAATCAAATTCATCTTTAAAAGTATACAGGGGAAACCCGAAAGAAGTTTGGAACAAAATATCAGCTGATTTTGATATTGCCCAAGTTTTTTTGAATAAGGATTATGAGCCGTATGCCATCAAAAGAGATTTGGAAATTGAAGAATTGCTTGCGGCAAAAGGTATCCAATTCAAGGCATATAAAGATCAGGTAATTTTTGAAGAAAGCGAGATTGTTAAGGATGACGGAAATCCTTATACCGTCTATACTCCGTTTAAAAATAAATGGCTTAAAACTGCAAAAAAGGATGATTTTGAGGTGAAAAAGCTGAAAACAGAGCATTTTTTTCCAAATTCTAATCATTTTCCATCAAAAGAAGATTTAGGGATTACACCTTCTACAATCAACGTGTTACCATTCGATTTAAATCAAATCAATAATTACAAAAATCAAAGAAATATTCCGTCAATTGCCACTACAAATTTGAGTCCGCATTTAAGGTTTGGAACAATTGGCATCCGTGAGTTAATCTCAAAAATTGATGCTAAACATGAGACTTTTTTATCTGAATTGATTTGGCGTGAATTTTTTATGCAAATCTTATTTCATTTTCCGAAATCGGTGAATGACAATTTCAAAGCTAAGTACAATGGTATACAGTGGCGAAATGATGAACAAGAGTTTGAGGCTTGGTGCAAAGGTGAAACAGGGTATCCTATAGTAGACGCTGGAATGCGGCAGTTGAATGAAACAGGATATATGCATAATCGCGTTCGAATGGTTGTAGCAAGTTTTTTAATCAAACATTTATTAATTGATTGGCGCTGGGGTGAAGCTTATTTCGCACAAAAATTATTAGACTTTGAGTTGTCTTCTAATGTTGGCAATTGGCAATGGTCGGCCGGAACGGGCTGTGACGCCGCACCATATTTCAGAATATTCAATCCGCATGAACAGCTTAAAAAATTTGATCCCAAATTAGAGTATGTGCAAAAATGGGTGCCTGAAGTGAATGAGTTGACATATGTTCAACCGATAGTTGATCACAAATTTGCCCGAGAACGTTGCTTGAAGGTTTATAAGTTGGCCTTGACTGAATGATTTCATAATTCGTAATTATGATTTTAAACAATTTGGTATCTTGGTTCCAAATTGTTTGAATTTGAAAAGATTAGGTCTGATATTCATTGTTCTCGGTACGCTGCTAATGACACTTGCAGTAATTGGTACAGTTTATCATTTGTTCATTCAGATTTATCAAATCATGTGCGTCATCACTGGATTCCCTTTGCTTTTTGCTGGAATTTCTATGCAGTTTCTTCAAAACCCTAAGGAAAAAAGGAAAAAACCTACTTTAATCTTATTGTCGATCTCTCTTTTTTTAATTGGCTTGGGTGCCCTCTCTAAATTCGCATTTCATTGGTTTGGATCCAATATAGAGGTAATTGCAGGAGTTTTCATTTTCTGCTTTGGTTTTGCACCCCTAATGACAAAATTTAGATACGAAAAATGGTCGGAATATATTGGTTCGTCTCGTATTGCATATCTATTATCGATAACCGATTTTATAATCATTGTCATGCTGTTTGTTGGTTTGTTATTCAAAATGATGCATTGGCCATTCGCAGGTTTGATGATTACAATCGGATGTTGTCTATTGCCTATTACAGTAATTGCCTGGAATAGAATACTGGGTCAACAACTGGTTTACAGAAAAAAAGCAGAGGAAGAATTATCTCATGCACATCATGAATTGAAAGAAAAAAGTGATGAAATTCATGACTCTATTGCTTATGCAAAACGCATTCAAACTGCTATCCTACCTCCAAGTAAAATGGTATCTGAATTGTTGCCAGGTGCTTTTGTCTTGTATATGCCAAAGGATATTGTGGCCGGGGATTTTTATTGGATGCAAAAAAAGGACAATAAAGTGTTCTTTGCTGCTGCCGATTGTACGGGACATGGTGTCCCAGGCGCAATGGTTTCAGTAATATGCAACAATGCCCTAAACAGAGCTGTGAATGAATTTAAAAAGTCAACTCCAGCTGAAATTCTGGATAAAGCTAGAGAAATTGTAATCAACGAATTCGATAAAAGTGAAGAGGACGTTAAAGACGGAATGGATGTAGCCCTTTGCTCAATAGAGGTTTGTTCAAGTGCTGAAGGCTCTAACGGCAGTGTATCGAAAACTAAACTTGAATATGCAGGCGCACACAACCCATTATGGATAATCCGTAATAAAGAGATTATAGAATATAAAGCGGATAAACAACCAGTAGGAAATTTTGAAATGGCCCAGCCCTTTAAAAATCATGAAATTGATTTAGAATCGGGCGATCATATTTACATTTTCTCTGATGGCTATGTAGATCAATTCGGTGGTCCGAGAGGTAAAAAGTTTAAACCAAAACAACTGCGCGAACTACTTTTGAAAATCCATCAAAATCCCCTTGAAAATCAATCTAAGATTTTAGAAGACACCCTAACAAAATGGCGCGGTGACATTGAGCAGGTTGATGATATCTGCATCATTGGAGTGCGAATAAAATGAGAACGAACAAAGATGCAATGAAAGAATCAACCCTGAGCGTTGTCGAATGGGTTGATGATATCTGTGTCATTGGAGTGCGAATAAAATGAGAACGAACAAAGATGGAATGATAGAATCAATCCTGAGCGTTGTCGAATGGGTTGATGATATCTGTGTGATTGGAATTAAGATTTAATTCCTAGAATCTTTTATTCGAAAATCGAAAATCGAAAATCGAAAAGCGTCATTTGTCATCCCGTCCAAAAATCAATCCCCCACAAATTCAATCTCTATCCTTCTGTTAATATCTCTTCCCCACTTATAGCGATTAGGAGCAATTGGCCGTTCAGAACCCCATCCTTTATGAATAATGCGACTTTGAGGAATGCCATTTTGAACCAAATAATCATTCACAGCTTTTGCCCTTTCCATAGATAAGGTGTCGTTATTTTCTTTAATGCCAGACGAATCCGTATATCCATTCACTTGAATTTTCACCAACTTATTCGCGTTTAAATAGTCAATTAATTGATTTAGTACAATCACTCCATATCCATCTTCAGGAATCACAGCACTGCTAGATGCAAAATTGAGCGAATCAATGATAAAAGTGCTACCCATTCCTTCTTCATCTTTATGCTCAAAGAAATAAGATAAATATGATTTTTTCAGTTGCTCCTCATCAACAACATTGGCGTCCTTATAGATATTCTCATCTACTAACCCGGTTCCTCCATGAACAGTTTTATTCACGACTTTAATTTCAATTCTTCTATTTCCTTCTCTTGTTGATTTGTAACGATTCGAGAAAATGGGTTTAGCAGGGCCATAACCTTTATAGGTCATCCTTTCTTCAGAATAGCCTGATGCAATTAAATGATCATAAACAAATTTTGCTCTTCGATTAGAGATATCTACATTCTTTGCGTGAGATCCTGAATTGTCAGTATAGCCCCCAACTTCAATTACAAGATTCGGGTCAGCATCTAAAGCTTTTTTCAAATTGATAATATCCTTGTTCTTGGCAATATTACCAAAAGTAGTTTTCCCAGGTCCAAACTTTACATTGTAAAGTACAATATCAAATCCCACGGGAATAGCCTCTGGAACAATAACTAAATGTTCTATTTCTACATGGAGTTGACTGCTATCAATGTGCTCAGGCATAGGCGGGCACATGCATTCCTTTAATGAATCAGAAATCATAAACTCAGGATAAGGTTGAAATTTCTTAATCCGTTCGCGTTGTGTTTGATACCTAGGAGATGTGTTTGCACCATCCGTTCCTAAATCCCAGTAATTAACTGCGTCCCAATTAGAGAATCCACAGAATTGCTTCAAAATAACACCTGAAATAAAACCCGAGGCGTGCCAACCATTCCAACAATGCAGATATACAGGTCCTACCTCAGGATTAGTAGCCGCGTCATAGGTCAATTTGAGCATTTTGTAAACGTGAGTAGAATCGTAATAATCGTATTGATAATAATCAAATTTATTCCATCCATCATCTACACAATTACAGGTATCACCTAACGGGCTATTTTCAAAGTTTTGACGGTACAAATAAACCCCGGCCGAAAATCCTTCCTGACATAAATTATGCATACCATCTAATGGAATCGCATTTTGATTTTTGCGTTTATCAATTTTATGATAATAATTGTTGGCACCTCCTCTATAGGCAACACCATGAAGAATCGGACGCATATTTCTAGTCCCATACAAACTGTCAAATCCATTACCTTTATTATCGGTAACTTTATACATTAAGTCTGTCTCTCCATAGCGCTCTTTATACCATTTATAGTCCCGAATTATTTTAGGTTCAACCCTTAATAATGAGTCAACATTTACTGGTTGAGTTGTATCGGCAACTACATACGCTCCCAAGCCAATTTTAATTGAATCTTTTTGACCAAAACTAGCACTTGTCAAAAACAAGGCGCCTAAACACATTAATATCTTTCGCATCATTGCAAATTTAATCTCCATCAAACCTAATATAGCAAAGGCCGTGCTAAAGTTTTAAACAGCTTTTTATTCGTAAGATCTGGCAGATTATTTGATGTGTTAAAATCTTATATCTTTAATCACATGAATAAGAGTTTCGTTATTTTCTTTTTGCTGCTCATTCAGCTTAATTCATATACACAAGAAATGCCTAGTCATATTAAGTATGATGCTTACGAAATTGCAGAAAACGGAAGGTACGCTTTAGTCACTAAAGGGAAAAAACAAGGACTGTACGATCTCAACAACAATAATTACCGCCTTCCATTATCGAAATCACCTTTGGTGATGTTTCTGTATAAATCAGTTGTTGCTAAAATTGAAGTAGATTCGATCGTTTATTATGATCTACAAGTTGACACCTCGAAAGACATAACTAAAACTAATATTAAACGCTATAAATCTTCTGAAATTGATCAAATTTCCCAAACTGAATATTTGGTCAGAAATTTTGAAAACAGGTTTTTAGGGTTAACTGCAGAAGGTGATTTTTCCTTTGATTGGGCAAATCCAAGACAGGCTTCGGGTTTATTAAATAGTAAATCTAACAAATGGATTATTCCAAGAAAATATGCCGATTTATATCTGTTTGATCAGCACATTGTTGCGCTAAATTACGATTCTGTTTATATAGAAAACCCTGAAGAATCATATACCAAATTTAACTACGAGCATAGTTATGACATCTATTCAAAAGTAGATGATTCTTGGGTCTTAGAAAGTGAGAAGGTTAAAAAGATAACCACTAAGCAAATTGCTAATTTACTTGACGCTGATGTGGTTGATACATTGGGTATTCCTAATTATTACCTTACCGAAAAAAAGGGTAAAAAAGGCCTGGTTTATTTTAATGATGCAAAGCTTTTTGAAGGATGGAGGTCGATTTTAGAATTTCAATCACATTTAGAAAATGAATATGAACTCATTCATTTAAATAATAATTCAAACTTTATAGGAGCAATTCATAAGGATTCGGCAAGAAAAATCCGCATCTATGAAATCAACGCGGAAAATGAATTAACCGAAATTGCAACTGGCAATAAGTTTGCCTATTTAAACGCAACTTATGAATTCGGAGATAAAACTTGGACTGATGTAAAAAAAGAAAAATATGCAGATGCAGATTTTTATCGCACTTATGGAATTAAAATGATCAACGACTCGTTATTTATTGTGAGAGATGTATACACTGGCGAAGCTTTACCTTTATATACATATGAAGGATTTGATTCAACTGGAGTTGAAGGTGAATCTTTATATGACCATACTCCTTCTGACCTAAAAACTGGAGTATTTAATATTAAAAGTCAAGAGTGGGAATTAGAACCTGCATATTTTAATATTTATCCCGCGAGAGATAATGGCTGGGTTGTCTCTTATTTAAAATATGAACGAGGCGAATATTCTATGTTTCCAGATGAAAAAATGTACTTTACCGGTGCTAAAGACTATCAATTTGGGGAAGATCTTATTAGTTATCATTTTCTTCAAGATACCCACCGATTAAAAGAAATTTTGCCAGATAAAAATATTCACTCAATTCTTAAATGTCCTAGTCCAGCTTCTCTTTATTTAACTGATGCATATTATGTGTTTACAGGCAATAAAATGAAGATCGTGTACAATGACGTTTATGACAGAAATAATTTATTAATTGAAACTGATAAGGCAGATTTTATTCAATTGAACAATTCTTTGGGTTTCGCAGTATCAAAGAATGGAGAAGATTGGCGGATTGAATTTCCTGACACCACATTTAAGCATACGAGTTCAAAATCATGGTCATTTAAAACACATAAATTCATTAACTATTCTGGAGAAGAATGTCAATTTACCTACTTCTATAATGGCGATATGGACTCTATGCTTTTAAGATCAGCAAACGAAGATCAATGCAATGGAGATTATGAATCGTCTGAATTTTCGGTTAATATTAATGGTGATATCATGGTTATCAATGATTTATTTAAGGAACCATACATCATGGTTGATGATTTTGGCGAATTCTATGATGACGGAATTGATGAGCAAGAGGCTAGTGCTATATGGAAGACAACACCAAATGGCTGGAGAAAAATCTCACCATACTACGCACAAGTGATTCCAGTGAAGGACAAATTTATTGCCCGAACCAAAGAATATAGTGGCGAAATACTTTTGAGTGGAGGAGAAGGTTATGCCATGTTTGATGAAGAAGGTAATATTATTGTTACAGGTCAGCAAAGTTCACGATCAATTTTCTTAGACGAGAACGCAAAGCCAATATCATTCATGGATTATTATGACTTTAATAAAATCACTGATTTAGGATTCGGCTTACAATTCGAAACTGATAAGGGTGCCTTCTTTGTAAACTATGAAGGTAAAGCTATAACGAATGACGAATGGGACTATTTTGAATTGGACAACAAACGGCTAAAGGCCGTAAGGTATGATCCGGATTTTCCTGATAATGGAACATTGCTTTATGATGAATGGGGGGATATCATAGACCCTAAACCTTCAATTGTTGAATATTTTGATCTTTAATCGAAAATCGAAAATCGAAAATCGAAAGACGATTGACGAAACCCTAAGACTCTCGAAGAGCCATCATCCGCTTCACATACTTACCAATAATATCAAACTCTAAATTCACCCTGGTACCCACTTTGAAGGTATGAAAATTAGTATGCTCAATTGTGTACGGAATAATATGCACTGAAAAAAGTTGTGCCTCAGATTGAACAACAGTTAAACTGACGCCATTTACAGTAATTGAACCTTTCGGAACTGTCACATCATCATGCGAATAACGAAAAACATATTCTGTGCTACCGTCCATATCAATAATTTCCACACATTCACCAGTAGCATCCACATGTCCTTGTACAATATGTCCATCTAGTCTACCGCCCATTTGCATGCAACGCTCCACATTAACAACATCCCCAACTTTGAGGTCGCCAAGATTGGTTTTTTTCAAAGTTTCATCAATGGCAGTAAGTGTGTAATTGTCGCCATCAATTACCACCACGGTTAAGCAACAACCATTGTGTGCAACACTTTGATCAATTTTTAATTCGTTGGTAAACGGTCCTGAAAAAGTGAAATGGACATTTGAATTTTCTGTTTCAATTTTTTCGACTATAGCGAGTCCTTCAATGATTCCTGTAAACATTAATTTAATGCGAATTTATTATGGTGATATTGCCTTGAAACGAGCGAGGAACTAATCCTTCTAACTTTATTTCGTAAACTGTGACAGTGTAAAAATAAGTACCGTCATTCAGCTTTTTATTATTCTTTTGGTGAAATCCATCCCAATTAATAAATGGATCATTTGATTCAAATACTAATTCTCCCCAGCGGTTAAAGACTTGAAAATCGATACTGTCTACGAATTTAAATGGTAATAACGGGTGATATAAATCGTTGGCACCAGAAGCATCCGGAGTAAAAATATTCGGTAATTCATAATATCCATCACAGTTGTCAATGCAAGCAATATTTGAGGGTTCACTCTCATTATCGTAACCAGCAGAATCAATTGCCGTCACATAATAACATCCGGCAATGCTGCCTCTTTCAGAATGGATGAATGACGTATCTAAATCTGAGCTAAACGAAGTGAGTAATTCTAACGAATCACCTTCAAAAGGAGCAAAATATAGGTTGTATCGAGTCACATCATCCGCACAACTATTATTGGGGTTAGTCCAGCTTAAATAGGTTTCTTCTAAATCGCAGTCACCAGAAATATCTAAAACAGGTGGGCATGGAGGGGTATAATCAAATGGTTCTCCGCATACTTCTTGAGACCAATTTTCAATAGGATTCACGATTCCAGATGAAGAATACGAACCGATTGATTTAATTTTGTAGCAATAGGTTGCACCATTCACCAATCCGGTATCGCGATAACCAATAGTCGAGCTTGTCCCAATCATTGCAAAAGTTCCAGAACCTGGTGATGTTTCACGATAAATTTCATAAGTTGAATTTGTCCATGGAACATTCTCAGTCCAATTAATATAGAGCTCATTGTCATTAGGGGTTAAATCAATATAGATTGAACTCGCCTCAATTGAGCTTCCTAGCAAGGCTCCATTGTTATACAATTCCACACGGTAGGTATAGGCGTTGTCCTCAGTATTTAGAATCAGTTCTTCAAAAGTCGTGTCAGGGTTGATAATAGATGCCTGCGAACCTGAAGTATAAACTAAGGATTCAGTTCCACCACCCATTCCTGTTTGACGATAGAGTTGATAATGATAAGGGCCAGGATAAAGAGTTGTATTGAGTTCTTTAGGATAAGACCATTTAATAGTATCGCTTCCAGTGCTAGCATCTGTGCTATTTATGGAGACATGCGTCAATACTGGTATCTCAAAATTTAAATGGTCACAGTCAACGTTTGAGATGCAACTTTCTACTCCAGATGTATTTACGGCTGTAACAATGTAACAATAATCGTTACCGACAATAAGACTATTATTGTCAGTAAAGCTGTTCGTGGTTGAGCTGCCTATTAACACATATCCTAGTCCTAATGCTGTTCCATTTTCACAGCAACTCTCTTCTGTATCAGTTGAGTCTAAACTTCTGTAGATATTATAGCGTTCAATATTGCCACAAACGGATGGATCCCAAGTTAAATTCATTGAATTAGCAGCTGGACTAACGACCAGATTCGTAACAGGTGGTATATTTACTTTAATTCTGAAACTGGATAAATCTTCAAGACTCACTTGAGGATCGTTGTCCACGGCGTGTATAATAATGTTGCTGTAAGAGTTACTCGCGTTATCGCAGTTTGGATTCCAAACAAAATACCCAACAACAGTTCCGGTATCTGTTGCTCCATTAAAAATAGCTGGGTTTGAACCTACATTAAAAATTGCCCCGGTTGCTGAAATTGTAGTGATATCGCCTGGGTTTGGATCTGCTGCCTCAAATGGGATGTTTACGCTCGTACCAGCGAAAACACAAGTATCTAATACATCTGTAATGATTGGAGGGTCGTTATTGCACTGACGTACAGTTAATTGCATGTCTTGGATAACTGAGCCAACATAAAATCCGTTCCGCCATTCAGTAATTTTTATTGCTAAATTATATTCTCCTTGAAATAAAGGAACATCCCAACAAAGTGTTCCTGTGACAGGGTCTATTGTCATACTTCCACCACCAATATTATCAGGGTATTCATAAATTTCAGGTATTGACATTTCCATGCAATCTTCTCCTCTGCATGGAACAAGTGAATAACTTAAGCTGTCACCATCAGGGTCATATGCCGACAAATTGTAACAGTATAATTTGCCCTGGCAAGCAAACTCTGGGCAAGGACAATCTTCAATAATTAAGGAATTATTTGGGCTCCCAATAAAAGGTGAGATCACCACTTCTGTTTGAATGCAAAAAACCTTATCTACAGAGTTTGTAATATTTAGTACTCCAGAATTTCGGTTAGGGTCTTCTACACTCACTATATAAGTTGCTGGCCCGGTAAATGTATGTCGGCCTACATATAAGTTTTTTTGGACATCTGCACCTACCGAATTAAATGTAAGTCTAGGAATTGTGTCTAAAGTTCCATCTCCCCATTTAACTTCTAATTCTGGCCGATCAGCATCACTTGAAGATTTCGTGCATGTTGTTATTGTAAACTCATAGGTATAGCCAGAAATATGAACGTAAGTTATCGCTCCAGATCTATTGTGTGTTGCATTTGCTGAAAAGCTAATTAGCAGAACAAAAATTAAATATGTGAACCGGCGAAATATCATTTATTAAAATGGTAGACTAACAAAGTTACGAAAATCAGACATGCACTATGTTAACTAACGCAAAAAGTAGGGATTTAGTTGAAATCAAAACAGAATTAATTTGACCGATCAAAGATCATCATGAAAGCTAAAAAAAAGACTAACTTTAAGCTCAAAATTTATCTAATATGCCATTATATCCACAGTTTCAAACATCAAAAAAATCAAGTAGCCAAGTTTTTTTAGTCAAAAACACTAAAGAAATAGGAAAGTTAGACTTGTCTAAAAAAGAACAAACTTATTTTACGAAACAACTTGAGACAGGAGGTGGATGCTCCATTAATTCAGCAGGAAATTACACCGCAGTTTATGTATTAGGTCAAGTTTCTAACCCAAAGAACAGAGAAGAAATTAGAGCTTACGGAGCAACTGTATTTAATGAAGTAAACAATTTATCGAGTTCTGTAATTGTTCACGGAAATTCAGCCGAGGGTCAATTCTTATTTTTAGAAGGAATGTCTCTTGCATCTTATAAGTTCGATAAATACTTAAGTGATAAAAAAACACCCAAATTAAAGTCTATATATACATCCAACAAAAAAGTGAAGTTGAAAGACTTGTGTCATATCGTTGACGCAACTTGTTGGGCTAGAACTTTAGTAGACGAGCCAGTTTCATATCTTACAGCAGAGCAATTGAGTAAAGATATCGTCAAAAAGTGTAAAGGCACTGGAATCAAGGTTGAAGTGTTCGGAAAAGCAAAAATTCAGTCTTTGAAAATGGGTGGGCTTCTAGCCGTTAATAAAGGATCTATAGATCCTCCAACTTTTTCAATACTTGAGTGGAAACCCAAAAATGCAAAGAATAAAAAACCAATAGTTTTAGTTGGAAAAGGAGTTGTTTATGATACAGGTGGATTAAGTTTAAAACCGACAGCAAACTCAATGGACTTCATGAAGAGTGATATGGGTGGAGCTGCGGCTATGGTCGGTACAACTTATGCTGCCGCGAAATTAAACATCCCTTTACACATAATAACTTTAATTCCATCAACAGATAATCGTCCTGGCGGAATTGCTTATGCACCTGGAGATGTAATAAAAATGTTTAACGGAATGACTGTTGAAGTTTTGAATACAGATGCTGAGGGTAGAATGATATTAGCTGACGCCTTATCTTACAGTGATAAGTACAAACCAGAATTAGTCATTGATGCTGCAACTTTAACAGGGGCGGCTGCTAGAGCATTGGGCACATTCGCTTCTTGTGTTATGGGTAATGCCGATAAGTCAGAAATGGATATCATTGAAGAAGCTGGCTACCATGT
>JAUHXX010000036.1 GCA_030426825.1 Bacteroidia bacterium
GATTCAGGAATTATTGGATTTTTCCCTCTACAAGATTTTATCAATGCCATGATTTCAAATTTTATTTCTAACAAAAATACGCTTTCTGTTCGGATCAATTAAACTGATATAAAATTGCGTAATAATTCAAATAAATATAAGTTTTGTGAATTATGTATGGTTATATTTATCGCATCACATTGCCTGTTAAATATATATTGATATTGGCTTTTTGTCTTTTATCTGCTCCTACGACTTGGAGCCAAGATAAGATTCCTGTCTTTAAGAATTTTTCTAAGGAATTGGTCAGCTCAGAAACCTATGATTTAGCCCAAGACATACATGGTAAAATTTGGATTGTTTCAGATAGAGGATTAAATATGTTTGATGGTAAAAACTTTCACACAATTGAAACTCATAGAACTATTCAGACAAATGCGATTTTTGGACTAAAGAAAAAAAATGAACACAGTTTTTGGTTGATAACGAAGAGAAACGAGTTGTTTTATTTTGACCCGCTTGCAAATAAAGTTGAACTAACCCCATTTAAACATTCTGAAAAAATTCGAAATATAGTCCAATCTTACCCTACTGAGCAGTACATCAACAACATTAGCTTTCAGAATGACTCAGTTTATATCAGTTTTTTAAAACCTGATAGAATAATTATTGGCCCTAAAGGAAACATTACGAATTCTAATGTAGACTTATCAATATATCACAATTCTGTTGAAGACAATCTAATTTTACATGATGACCCTATTCATCCATACACAATTTACGACAAAGCAGACAACAAACGCTTTAAGATTCAGGCAAAGAAACCTTCTGGTGAAATAATTAACCTAGTAAATAATCCCTCTTTTATCATTTCTTATAAGATGAATTCGGTGTCAATGTTCGGAGAACAGGGTGGGTTCAAGTACTTTTCGATCGGTAGGTATATTATTCAAAAATCAGTAAATTCTGAATATAAAACACTTGCGCTAGACAGTGAAATATTAGATTTTGATTTCAATGGTGATGATCTTGTTGTAGGAACATTTAAAGGCGTTTACGAAGTAGATTCCAGTTTAGCTATCCAAGAACATTATTTAAAAGATCAGTCAATTTCTTCTGTTTTGAGAGACAAGGATGGTGGCTTTTGGTTTACAACTTTGGGCAAAGGCGTTTTTTATACACCCAATATTAACTTAAAAACCTTTAACGGAACGGAGGATTTTTTACTTAAAAGTATCACTCCCTATAGGGACAAAGTAATTTGTAATGACAATAATCTAATGACTTACGTAATAGAGGATAAGAAACTAATTAAATTTGGTTATTTAGTCCAGCTAGGAGAGCTTTTCCGCCATCCTGATCGAAGTGCTGAATCTTATTTAGGTCAATCCTTTTACGACCCATATTCCAGTACCTTTAACTATGTTCCTAACAAAAAAGAAAAGGCGATCACAGCTTACGGTAAGTTTATCCGAATTCATGAAAAAGGACTTGTTGAAACCTATAGATATGACTCAACGCCTTACATTTTGTGCTGTCATCAATTGAATGATTCAACTGCCCTATTTGGAACTGCAGACGGAGTAATGCATTATGTAGAGGGGAATAAGCCAAAAAAATATACCATCAAAGACCAAGAAGTTTTAACAGATGTTCGGGAAATTATTAATGTTGGAGGGCAATTTGTGTATTTGGTCAATGACGGAATAATCATAGAAAACGAAACTGAAACTTATCGCATTAATGATCAAAATGGTCTTGAAAATAACTATTTGAGTGGAATTTGTTTAGCAGGTAACAACTCATTTTGGGCCTTTGGAAATGGGGGAATTAATTTAATCCACTTGAATTCAATTGGCTTTAAGATTCAGCGGTTTAGAGAATTTAAGTTTCTGCCGAGCAAAGAGATTTCGGCATTTGCAGTCCAACAGGACAATCTCTATATCGGAACTAAAAACGGTGTATGTCATATTAATAGGAGCGAATTAACAGATTCACCAATTTTGCAATCGGAGCATTTTACAATTGATTCGATATTATCTGGAGGAAACAGCCTCAACATTACTGATACGCTAAAACTAAGTGCTGATAATGATGGTCTTTCATTTTACTTTAATTATCTAAATTTCAGCGATTGTGATATTCATGTGGAATATCAATATGACGTTCAAGGTCAGTGGATTCAAACTAATGAGAGTTCAATACACTTAACCACCATTCCTTTTGGAACTCGTAAGATTTCATTTCGAGCAACCTTTGAAGAAGAGCTTTTAAAATTAGGTTCGTTCATTATAATTGTTCCAACCCCCATCTCTAGTCAGTCATGGTTTATTCCTGTTTTAATGCTTGTTGCTATAATCCCTTTATTTATCTTGTTCCGGTGGTTTTTAATCAGAAGACAAAAGAAAGAACAAGAAAAAACCAAACTTGAAATGTCCTTGTTGTCATCCAGAATGAACCCGCATTTCACATTTAATACCATTAGCTCCATTCAGTCTTATATCCTTAAAAATGAAAAGGCACCGGCCATTCAATATTTGTCTGATTTCGGCTTATTAATGAGAAAGTCGCTTGACTATTCTTATAAAGACTACATCAACATCTCAGATGAGCTTGATTTTTTAAAGCTTTTGGTCACACTTGAAAACAAACGTTTTGATTCTGATTTTCAACTTAAAATAATAAGAAAAGACAAAGGACGAGACTTTAAAGTTCCTGCCATGCTCATTCAGCCTATGGTTGAAAATGTGATACTACATTGCATATTTCCGAAAGACTCAGAAAAGGCGATTTACATTGAAATTGACGAAACTGTTGACCACCACATTATCACTATAGAAGACTTTGGAATGAACCATGAAGTAAAAAGTAAAAAGAATCATGAATCTCATGGGTTGTCGATAGTCAGAGATCGTTTAAGGCTTCACAACGGAAAACACTATTCTGAAGAAAACTTCACCACGTTAAAAAAAACAGGGCCAGGTCAACATGGCTATAAAGTCACAATAAAATTACTTAAGAAATGAACGTTATATTAATTGATGATGAACAGCATGCACTAGATTTACTGGAGTTTCACCTCAACAGTAATTTTAAAGATGTTACGATTCTGGAAAAATTTCAAAATCCTACAAGAGCACTCATCTATCTTAAAGAACACCGGCCTGATTTGATTTTTATGGATGTTGACATGCCTGGTATTACGGGCCTTGAAATGGGTGAATTATTAGAAAGCATGCAAATTCCAATTGTCTTTGTTACTGCGCATTCATCCTATGCAATTCCGGCCATTAAGCTCAACGTTTTTGATTATCTATTAAAACCTATAAACACTGAAGAGCTTCAACGTGTTTATGCCAAGGCAAAAGAAAAAGTCAGACTAAATAAAGAGCTTTCAGATAAAATAGAATTTAAAATTTCGAATCGGCATGTGATTGTTCAAAGGGGGGAAGTATTATATGTAAGTTCTGAAGGAAATTATTCTACTGTTCATTTTCTTGATAGGCCTGAGTTGATGATTACAAAAAACATGAAAAAGATGATTGAGGATTATTTCAACGGTCCTGACTTTTTTAGAGCACACAGATCATATTTGGTGAACCTTAACCATGTCACCGAATACAACAATCATGAGATTGTCTTGTCTGGAGATCGAACCGTAAGCTTGGCCCGAAACAATGTAGATGAACTTAAAGCAAAAATGGGAGAACGCTTTTAACATTCTCCCATTTTTCAATTTCTAGTTTTGGGCTAAAATTTGAAATACTCTAGATTTCTCTAATTTCTAGTCCAATTTACGGCTGATTGCCTGATATTCCTTGAAGTTTTAAAGTTTGGTAGGGTTTTTTTCAAGTTTGGTAATTCATTTTTAAAGTTTGGGAGTTTCAGCCAGACGGTACTGCGTATTTCCCGCAATTTTAAATTGTTTTGACCACAGATTATTTCTTAAAAGTCCCAGCATCCACCAAGGCTTGAAAAGTATCTTCCATAGTTTCTTTTAAGGGACGATAATTCACTCCCAACTTTTCTCTACTTTTCGTATTATTTGCCTTAAATTCATGATTGATGTTTTGGCGAATAAATTTTCTGGTCAAGGCCTTATTCAACATTGGCCCAAACAACATGATTAACCATTTGGGGGCAATTTTTTTAGGAATGGGATAATCTGCCCCAAATTTAGGTGCAAGCGTTTGAGACATTGAGAAAAAATCAGAGTTATGTCCATGCGCAATGTGTCGTCCTTCAGCTTCAGGAACAAAACCGGCTTGGTAATGTGCCACCGCCAAGTCTCTTACATCAACTACCCCGACTCCCATTTTAGGGCAACCTGATTTAAACGTTCCATCACCCATTTGTTTCATGATATTAAAACTTTCTGAAGTGGTGTATTTAGGGTTTAAAAAAGGTCCTAAAACAAAGCTTGGGTTTATGGTCACTAAGTCCCATCTGCTCTGCTCACCTGCGATTTTCCAAGCTTCTTTTTCTGCCAAAGTTTTAGACAATGAGTAAGGATTGTGTGTTATAGTAGAAGACGTGTTCCAATACTCTTCAGTTATTTCATTGTTGGGATATTGAGCACAATCGGCTGCATCTCCATAAATTGCAGCACATGAACTTGTCACCACTACACGTTTAACTGAATCAGTTTTATTGGCCTGTTCTAAGACATTTTTGGTTCCGTTTACAGCCGGATCAATCAATTCTTTTTGGGCGTCTTTAAAATCATTTGTAAATGGAGATGCGGTATGAAAGACCAATTCACATCCTTCCATTGCTTCAGCATATGAACCTGGCTCCAATAAATCAGATTTAAAATAAGTGATTGACCCTGATGTTTTAGACGCAATTTCATCCAAGTGCTGCACTTTTTCTTTTTTGTCAGGATTTCTAACAGCCGCATGAACTGTAATTCCTTCTTCCAAGAACTTTTTTACCAACCAACCAGCAACAAAGCCCGTTGCACCTGTTACTAATACTGGTTTTGATTTATCTATTTGCATATTTACTTATGGTTTAGTGCATGTAGTCGTTTGACATTGAGGATTATTTCAGTTAGCCCAAAAATAATTATGTCGTACTGCCCAATAAAGATTACTATTATCTAGAAACTAAACGAACAAATCACATTCATTTGGTCACGACAAGAACCCTGAAAAATTTGGCTCATATACCCTACTTCGAATTTCAAGTTAGGCTTTAGCGCATAGCCCAGCCCGGCATAAACACGGTTTCGGTCAAAAAACTGATTTTGAGTTCCCACGAATATTTCGTTGTATGCCGAAAGATAAAACGTGCGGTTTTCAATTTTAGGTTTATTTAGTGCAACTTTTGCAGCTAAAAAATAACGGAATCTTACTTTAAAAACGTCTTCAACAAAACGTTCTTCTAGCCGATATCTATGCTGTAGTGAAAACCTCCCGAAAGATTGTTTGGTTATGAATTGCTGATAAATTCTGTGCTCATTCACCACCGTTTTTGTGTCAGTTGTATCCATGTAATTCTCAGAGCGTATAAACCCATAACCGAATAACAAGTTGTTATTCTTTTCAGATAAATTGTAGCCTACACCCGCCCTAAGCAGCAGCTGCTCTAAATCTCCAGCAATGTTATAATTTCTATATTGAACTTCATGATGAATATTCCATTTGTCGTTTAATTTTTTATTTCCAAAATAGATCCACCAGTTTCCAAGGCCTGAGCTTTGAGCAAGTGAGAGTTGAGTAAATAAAAAAATTGACAAAAAGGTTAAAACGTTACGCTTCATTAGACTGATAAATTAAAATTTTGGTGTTCATTTTCGAACAAAATTAATGCCATGATTTCGGCTTAAAATGCAATCGGTACATATCTTCAAAAACAAAAGTAGTGACATCAAATGTTGAGTTTTTACTTTCAAACGAATAAACTGAAAAATCGTTGTTTTTGATTGATTTTGATTGGTTTTTTGCTAAAAACCCCTCAATTTCTTCAATAAACGCTTGTTTTTTATCTAAAAAGATAATTTTAAATTCCGTCAACCTTTCCCCTTCTGAAAGGATAATTTGTGCGGCATGTTTTTTTGAATCAAAGAGGTATTTGTCTTGATTTTGGATCCATCCTAATGATTTTAGATGGTCAATCGACCTTGTGATTTCTTCATTAAAAGAGAGGTTCAATAATGGCTTCTCAGGAAAATCTGGAAACCAGAAAGAAATTTCCGATTCAATTTCTGCGAATTCTTTATTCTCTTCACTATGACAAGCAAATACAATAATTGCAAGAAGAAAAATACTTAAATATCTAATCATTACAAGTTGATGTTCTCTTCTTTTACCAATGATTCATTGCGCATCTTTAAAAACACTTGAATTAAAGCAACAACATCTTTATGGCAGTAGGCCACAATTCTTTCAAGATCATTTTCTTCATAGTAGACTTTTCCAACATCAGCACCAGAAATATCATCTTTAGGGGTTGGAACATCAAAAATATGACACAACAGACTAAGAGAAGTGTAATGTTTATAGTCGCCGAACTTCCACAGTTCCATAGTGTCTAAGTGAGCAATTTCCCAAGGTTTTTTACCCGCAATATCAAGTGTTTCGGGCAAATCAATTCCATTTATAAGCATTCGGCGAGCAATGTATGGGAAGTCAAATTCTTTAGCGTTGTGGCCGCACAATATGTGATAAGGTGTATTGTAATGATTGTTTAACATTTTGGCAAAATCTAGGAGCAACTCTTTTTCATCATCCCCATAAAATGATTTCAACCTAATTTCTTTACCTGTTGATTTATCCGCTACAATTCCACAAGAAATACAAACAATTTTTCCGAATTCAGCAAAAACACCTGCTTTTTCGTAAACCTGATCATTGCTAAGTCCATCTCTTTCTTGTATGTATTTATTCTTACTCAAATACAGTTCTGCTGCTTTTTCATCAAGGTCTTCGAATTTCCAAACTCCCGGAACAGTTTCTATATCAAGAAATAATATTTTTTCTAAATCAACCTTCTGTAACTTCATGCAAATAGTTTAAACTCATAAAATTACAATTATTCCTTTCTTTTATATAATTCAGCTCTTCCAAACTCTGATATAAAGATTTTATCATACTCTTCGTTCAACTCTGTGAGCCAATTTTGTATGCCATTATTCTCCCCTTGTTCCTCGGACAGGCACCAGATCACCACATAATCTACATGCTGATTTGTTGCTTCATAGTAGCCGTTAATTTTTGGTGTTGGCATATGCTTTTCTACACTGCCAATAATCTTAAAAGGATTTCGCTCTTTTACATAGGTTAATGGGAAGTAACCCGTGTTAGCCTCATAATTTGTGAGTGTTACAATGCGTTTTTTTGTTCCTAAATATTCTCCCGCATGAACAAACATCCAAAAATGATTCACCAAGTGCTGTTCTGAGTTTTTCTTTAACCCTTTGTGATTAAAGCTAATCGGTAAAACGACAGATTCATCCTCAATGTATTCAGCAACACTAACATACTCCTCTACCGCCAATGAGGCCTGATAATGATAAGGGATTCTTGAAATCACCAAAGTTGAACCTAAAACGAAAATTAAACTGCCTAAAATGGATTTGGTTACTCTTGAAATTTCGGAGCTTGTTAACCAAAACAAGAACATAAGGAATATAATAAACTGAAACCTTTCGGTAAAAAACCCTCCTCCCGCCAACGCAGCTGGAGAAATAAAATAGGTGATAATTGCGAAAACAATAATTAGAAGAATAGCATCAATCATATGTATTCTTTTAACTTTTATCCTACTAATAATACCGCAGATCAAAGCTATTCCGAATAAACCGCTAATTACTGCGGCAATCCACCTTTCTTGATGATTAAGCAGATAGATAAAATCGGCCTCTATTAGCTTGTGATATAGTGTTTTACTCGTTTCTTCTAAAGGAAGTGTTTTTTCTTTAGCTCGAGATAAGAACAACAGTAAAAGCAATAAACTTGGCAGTGCACTTAGTACAAATTTGATCAAATTCTTAGCCCGCTTCTTTTTAGTGAAAATATCGACAGACAGAATTGCACTAGGACATATAATCGCCAGCATAAGACCCATAGGGTGCGTAAAAAACAACAGGATAAGATAGACCGAAATTATCAGCCATTTTTTAAAACTATCATCTCCTCTATTCTTCAGCCAATAAGCGAAAAAATAAAAGAATATAACGAAACTAAAGCTACAATTATAAAAGCCCATCATAAGGGTTTTATGATAAACTAAAGCAAGCCCAAACAAAGCGAGCCATTCTGCCTTCGGGTTTAGCGTTAAGAGTAATTTTCTAATACCGAATGCGAAGCCAAGAACAAAAAAAGATAGTAGGATTTTCTCAGCTAAAAATGCCGGAAAAATCTTTAATAAGACAATCAAAACAGCATGAGAAAACCAATTCGGTTCTAGCTCGCTATTAAATTCGTAGAACTGCGAATAAAATTCAGTGCTGTTACCAGAGATCAAATCAAGCAGCACTTGCGCATTGTATAAATGGCTTGGGCCATCTGAAGTCAAGAAATATTTGCCTGACCAAATTGGGATGAGCAATATCACCACCCCAAAAAAGAAAAGGACCTTTAAAAGACTAAAGTTTTTGTTTTGGGACATTAAGTTTTGGGATTTATTGACCTATAGTCTACTGAACGAAAGATGATAAAAATAGGTTGGGCTAAATCACAACCCCTTTCTTGTTGATGATAGGAACGTTTATCATGTTCTCTTCGCAGATAGTTTCTGCTAAAAAAATAAACTTTTTGTCAAACATCTGTGAACCCTGAAAAAAACTTACCCAATACTCGTTATTAAGTCCAAAAAGCTCTTCAACTATTGGTTCTATTTTAGCATATTCTCCTCCCTCAACATCTCCAATAAAATGTCTTAAAGTTGATGTCTTTACTTTTTCACCGGTGGTTTGATTTTTTCCATAACCTTTAGATGAAACCAAGGCGTTTTTAATAAGCGATTTTTTCTGATTAATCAAATACACGTTATAAACCTCTTCCGTTTTTTCATCATTCAGTTCTTTTACAACAGCAACTGATATGTTTTCAACTTTGGGGATATCAATGTCTTTCTTCATTCGTGAAGTGAAAATTAATGTTTAAGGGAAGTGGATAAAGTATAGCCCCCATCATTAACCGAATTAGAAGTATACTCATCTAACAATCTTAGGCCAGTATTAATATAGAATGGCAGCTCGCGTCTATGGTTTTCAAGATAATCTTCTTCTTTCTTGGTGTCTTTTACGTTTTCTTCTACCCCATTTCCTGTTCTTACAATTACTAAATCTTTTGATGGTATTGATATGATATACTGTCCGGACATCCCTCTAAAATAAGTCACTTCAAAATCAAAGCCTTCATAAATCCAATATTGATAGCCGTAACAATTATTCGGTTTTCCGTTTGGTTTTTCTAAATCTGCTAGACTTGCAAACTCGTTAATATAATCTGCGCTAATCAATTGCTTTCCATTCCAGTTTCCATCATTGTTGATGAGCTTTCCGAGTCTTAAAAAATCTCGTGAGGTAGCATAAAAGCAGCAAAATCCTTTTTCTGTTGACTTTTCATCAGAAGCTAAGCTCCAAAGCGCATCACTTTCTGCACCCATTGGTTTCCATAGTTTTATTGCTGCATAGTCTGATATTGACATGCCAACCGCCTCTTGCAAAACGAAAGTCAATACTTGCGTGTCGCCAGATTTATATCTCCATATCTTTCCTGGGTCTTCTTCTATTTCTCTTCGATTACATGATAAATCCCTATCATCTGTATCGTAATAAAGTTCGGCTACATCACAAAAAGGATGAATATAGCTTTCAGACCAAGAGAGACCCGTGGACATGGTTAAAACATGTTTTATGGTTATGCTCTTTTTTTCATCATCAAATTCAGGCAAATATTTGGCTACTGGATCATCAACCGAGCCTATTTTACCCTCATCAATTGCGCATCCTATTAACAAAGAAATGATCGACTTAGCCATTGAAAAAGAATTACCTAAACGTTGTTGATCATGTTCATTCCAATAATCCTCAAAAATAATGGTGTCACCATAAGCAACTAATAATGATGCCGGCTCAAGCTTTTCAACCCTCTCCTTTTCGTAATCGCTCAATGCTGCTTTATTCAAGACCCTTCCAGTTTCCTGCCATGGTTGACTTTCGCCTGATTTAATACTACGGTTCTCAAAAATGTCGACATCATAAATATGAGGCCTGATGTGCCCCCTTAGATAAGTTGATGCAATACCCTTATAGGTGTAAAATCTACCCGTAAAAATGATGGCCAAGTTAGCAACAACAATGAGAGCAACGATCAGTATTGCAATCCATTTTCCAATTTTTTTTATGACTTTCATTCTATAATATCGAAATCAAAAACATTCGCCATGTTTTCTTTTAATACCTGTTTGATTTGTTCCAAGTCTTGTCGTTCCCCAAGCTCTTTTTCCATAGAAGTTACAGATTTATCTACAATACCGCAAGGAACAATATGATTAAAATAATTCATATCAGTGTTCACGTTTAAGGCGATTCCATGCATGGTTACCCATCTTGAACTTTTCACGCCCATGGCACATATTTTTCGTTCGTTAGGAGTGCCTCCATCAAGCCATACTCCTGTTAAGCCTTCTACTCTATCCGCTTTAATTCCAAATTCATTAAGTGTCAAAATAACGGCCTCTTCTAAATAACGCATATACTTATGGATATCCGTAAAAAAATGATCTAAATCAAATATCGGATACATCACCAATTGACCAGGGCCGTGATAAGTAATGTCTCCGCCCCTGTTAATTTTGTAAAAACTGGCGCCGTATTTTGAAAGGTTTTCTTCAGTAATTAATAGGTTCTCTTGTTTACCACTTTTTCCAAGTGTATAAACATGCGGGTGCTCACAAAAAATCAATTGATTCTTTGTTGGACCAGTTGCTTCTCCATCACGGATGGCAATTTTTTCATTCACCGTTTTTTTAAATAGTGATTCTTGAAAATCCCAGCACTCCTTGTAGTCAATTAATCCTTTATTTATTACCTCAACCTGTTTCATTCTAGTCACAAAATTAACAATAAAGCTGCGTTTAAAACGTCTGTAAATAGGAAAGTAGTTTTTAAACTGAGATTTGCGTAAATTTGACTTATAAATGCATAAACGCTTTTTCATATTCATTTTGTTCATCAGTTCAATGGAAATGGTGTCATGTAGAAAAGACCCTAAAACGAACCTTGGAGACACTACACCTTACAAATTTGATTATCCACAATTATTTGATTCCTATTTGCCCGCAATATCTGAATCACAGGGCAATCCCACCACAGAAGAAGGTGTCGAATTAGGAAGACTGTTGTTTTTTGATAAGCGACTTTCTGAAGGCAATGTACAATCATGTGGAAGCTGCCATTTTCCAGCAAATTCTTTTAGTGACACGAGTCAATATAGCGTTGGGGTTGATGGATTAACAGGTACAAGAAACGCAATGCCTATTATAAATGCGGCATGGATGAATCAAGGTTTGTTTTGGGACGGTAGATCAGCAACACTCGAAAGTCAAGCGTTTGAACCAGTTGTTAACCCAGTTGAAATGCATGAATCATGGCCAGATGCTGTTGGAAAACTGCAAGCCGATCCGCAATATCCTTTCCTTTTTGAAAAGGCCTTTGGTTCAAGCAAAATAGATTCGGTTAATGTGGCAAAAGCCATTGCTCAATTTGAACGCACCTTAATTTCAGGAAACTCACCATTTGACAAGTTTTTAGCAGCCAACAAAGCTACTGGGAGCTCAGGATGGAGCGAGGCCAATGAGTTGTTGGCGTTCCAAGGTTTTGCAATATTTATGGATGAGACAAAAGGGGATTGTTTTCACTGTCATGGAGACCAATTTAACCCTTTATGGACCGACAATTTATATCATAATAAT
Organism: Bacteroidia bacterium; assembly: GCA_030426825.1. GTDB lineage: Bacteria > Bacteroidota > Bacteroidia > Flavobacteriales_D > Crocinitomicaceae > Paracrocinitomix. Next base: position 11,905 of record JAUHXX010000036.1, read on the forward strand.
GCATTGGACGCGGTCATCACGGATAAAGGCTTGGGTGAGGTTACAGGTAATTCAATAGATGACGGAAAATTTAAAACACCAACTTTAAGGAATTTAGCATTTACAGCTCCTTATATGCATGACGGTAGGTTTGCTACGCTAGAAGAAGTGATTCAACATTATAGTTCAGGCCTTCAAAACTCTCCAACTGTGGATCCTTTAATGAAGAATGTTACTTCTGGTGGAAACAACTTAAACCCTCAAGAACAAAATGCCTTAAAATGGTTTTTGTTATCATTAAGTGATAGCTCTTTTGTCAACAACCCTGCCTTTTCAGACCCTTGGTAAGTATTTATACCCATCAATAATGCCTCATTAATTACTGGCTTTCACTACTTTTGGGAATATGCTGTCGTCCAGAAAAATTCTTTTAATTGGCATTTTGCTCATTTTTATTCGGTGCGGAATTTCGACTACTGACAATATTTGGAAAATTGAATGGGATGAAAGCTTATTAATCTCTAAAGCTGAAACCCTTGAAAAATTAAACAATAGCACCTCTTATTCCGATCGTCCGAATGTCATTTTAATTATGGCAGATGATTTAGGCAAATATGAGGTTTCGGCTTATGGCGCTAAGGAAATTGAAACTCCAAATATTGATCAACTTGGTGAAGAGGGAGTTTTGTTTGAAGATGCTTATGTCACAGCACCTGTTTGCTCTCCTTCTCGTGCAGCAATTCTGACAGGTAAATACCAGCAACGATATGGTTTTGAAACCCAGCCTATGGAATATTATCCTTCCAACTTTATAGAATATAGAGCTGGCAATAATCAAAAAATGTTGGGAGACTGGGAGCTCACAACAGCGCCTTCATACCCTAATGAATGGGAACTCGGTAAGCAAGGGGTCCCACTCACAGAGCTCAGTCTTGCCGAAATAATGCAAGCAAGTGGATATCATACTAGCATTATTGGAAAGTGGCATCTCGGGACTGGTAAAAATCAAATACCGAACAACCGAGGGTTTGATTACCAATATGGCTTTTATGGCGCATTTTCACTTTACACACCGAACCAAAAAACACCCGGCTATCAAAATTATATTCAAAATGATTTAAGCGCCAAGCACCAATGGAACATGAAACGTTATGAAACAGCAACAATTCGAGAAAATGGAAAAAAAATAATTGAACCTGACTATTTAACATTTGCAATTAGAGACCGGGTGATCGATTATTTACACGAGTACAAGGACAGTTCGTTTTTCTTATACGTGCCTTTTAGCGCACCGCATGTTCCTTTTCAGGCTCCTCAAGAATATTTTGATAAGTTTAATCATATCAGTGACACCAATAGACGCGTATATCTTGCTATGATTAAAGCTCTTGATGATGCTGTAGGTGATATACATCAAACCGTAAAGGAGCTCGATTTAGAGAAAAACACGATCATCTACTTCATTTCTGATAACGGTGGCGCAACCTACACTGGGGCTACTAATAATGGACCATTAAATGGAGGAAAACTTACCCATTTTGAAGGTGGAATTAACGTTCCGTTCGTGATGAAGTGGAAAGGCCATATTCCGGCGGGGATTTCATACAATTTCCCAGTTTCATCTATGGATATATTCACTACTACTATAGCTAACTGTGGAATAACAATTCCTCATCAACAAGATTTAGATGGTGTTGACCTTGTGCCTTTCGTTATGGGTGAAAAAATGGGAAAACCACATGAGGTTTTGTATTGGCGGACGGATCATATCGCGGCCATTCAATCTGAGAACTGGAAACTCATGTATAGTTCACGCGACAAGTGGCTGCATTTATTCAACCTTAAAAAAGATAAGTCTGAAAAAATTGATTTAAAGGATAATTATAAGGAAGTAGTTGAACAACTAAAAAATCTCTTTTTAGACTGGAATCAAGACTTACCTATTAAGGCCCTGTGGCCAAGAATCATGGATCGAAGATTTATTATTAATGATCAAGAATATCTTTTTCCGGCTTAAAATGAAATATTTAATCTTCGCTTTTCTTTTCATGGGTTGCTCAACCCATAACTCCCAAAACAAACAAGACATGTCATTTGTTGATGGAGGATGGCTTCATTTTGGATCTGCAAATGGATCAGAAGGCCAAAGCCCTGTTGTTGATCTTTTTGTAAACCCTTTTTTCATGGATAAGTGGGAAGTAACCAATGGTGATTTTCAAAAGTTTGTAAATGAAACAAACCACATTACTAGTGCAGAAAAATTAGGTTCCTCAATGATTTATGATACAATATGGCAGGTAAAAAAGGGTTTAGCTTGGAATAATACAGGTTTAGAAGAGACGAGTGAATTTAATGAAATGCCAGTTGTGCATGTCAGCTGGTATGATGCAAAAGCATATTGTGATTGGAAGAATAAAAGACTTCCCACTGAGCAGGAGTTTGAGTTCGTTATGGAGACCAGCACCACCAAGGAATTCAATATTTGGCAAGGCGAATTTCCTAACAAAAACACTTTAGAGGATGGGTTTTTAGGCGCGGCGCCAGTAGGTCATTTTAAGCCTAATTCACTTGGCATTTATGATTTAAGTGGAAATGTTTGGGAATGGACTCAAGACAACTACAATTATAACATTCACAACATCTTGTCTGTCTCAGAATCTGATACATCATCAGTCTGGCTAAAGGCCACCTACGACCCCGGGTCTGCTGATGCTTATGACACAAAAAAAGTGATAAAAGGGGGATCTTTTCTTTGTCATGACAGTTATTGTTCAGGATATAAACCAGAGGCAAGAATGCCAGCGAAACCTAAATCAAGTTATTTTCATTTGGGATTTAGGTGCGCATGCGATTTATGAAACGAATTATATTAATATCAATCCTAATTATAGGAACAACAGCCTCTACGCAGAGGCCTGACTTAGGGATTGGTTTGGCGAGTAAAACTGGTTTTTTGAAGAGCCCCGAAGAACATTATTTTTCTCTTGGACTTGATCTTCAAATGCAAGTGAATAAAAGGTGTTGGTTGTCGGGATTAAATTTAGGGTATCAAGCCATCTACAATCAATCAGCTTTAGGCGAACCTGTTTACCACACTGTGAATGCAGACGTTTTAGGTGGTTTAATTTGGTTAAGAAAACCAGCTTTTCGGAGTGGTTTAAACCTGGTATGCTCTTACTCTGTTTCTCTGAATCGAGATAACTTGTTGGGAATAACAAGCGATTATAAAAGAAATCAATTCAAGGTTTTACCTGAAGTTTATATGACCTATAAAAAATGTCGTTTTGCTTATCGATATCACATCCCAATTGTTGGAACGGTAGTCAGCGGGTCTGAATTAGTTTTAGGGATTTGGCTTTAATATTTACCCATTATTTCTTACCCATTTCAGATTTTAGATGGATAATTACGTCCACCTCTGTAGGGTCAACTTTTTTAAGATCAGACATGAACCAAGATAACCAGTCAGTTAAATGAATTAAGTAAAATACTTGAGCTATTTGAGAATCTCCTTTTGCATGTATTTCATTAATGTTAGAAGTGTGGTTGCCGATAATTTCTTTCGAAATCTCCCAACGATAACCTGTTCTTTCGTGATCAAAATCAGTTGCTAGGTAAATCGGAGCAATCTTATTGCTTCCTCCGGCCCATCCAACCAACTCGTTGTGCGTCATTTCAGGTAAAACATGATCCCAACACAACTCTTTTGCGTTTTCATTTATTTGTTGTTTTACCCTTGTCGCTACCCCACCAAACGCTGAGTCAGCATAAATTACAGGCGTAAAACCATGGATTTTTTTTGCTAATGCCTCTGCCTCTGTTTGAATGGCAGATTCATATTTTTCTAATAAATCAACTACCTTATTTAAATCATTAATGTGTTTATCTGAAGTAAGACCGTATTTCTTTAGTAAATAAATTTGTTGAATCAATGAATAGGCTAACATAGCTCTTGGCTGTTCACCTCCCGGTACAATGGCATGGTTCCATCCATTTGATTTTGCCATATCAGCAAGCGTTCCGCCAGAAGTAATCACGCAAATCTCTGCACCCTTCGTCATCCCTTCTTTCACAGCAGCTATTGTCTCTTCAGTGTTGCCTGAATAAGAAGATGCGATAATTAAGGTGTTCTCAGAAACAAAAGCAGGTGTGTCGTAGTCATTTACGCAGACAAAAGGAACTTGTAGTTCTTTCTTCAACAACTGAGAAACTATTGCCCCTCCGATACCTGAACCCCCCAACCCGCACAACAAAATATTATGAATCGGTTTGGTAGGTGATTTAAAATCAGACTTTTGACCAATTTCGATCGCTTCAGTAATTTGTTGATTAATAGATGCAATTAAGTTTTTCATTTTGCGCTTTTTGTTCCCGTGCGTGTTCTGATACGTGAAAAAACATAAAATAGTTCGATTATTGGTTATTTTTTTTGGCGGTTTTCGTTCACAAATGGCAGAACGCTTATCTTTGCTGCTTCATCCAACAAGCAAAACCGTTTGGATAATAAGAATTATGAGTACAGTTGATTTATCAGAATTAGAAATTCAAAGAAGAGAGTCTCTTCAGAAATTAAGAGATTTAGGTATTGAGCCCTATCCTGCGGCATTGTTTCCTGTAGACACTAAGTCTAAGGAGATTAAGGGAAACTATGAAGAAGGGAAAACAGTGGTAATTGCTGGTAGGTTAATGCGTAACAAAATTCAGGGTAAAGCCGGTTTTGGTCAACTTCAAGATTCTGAAGGAAAAATTCAAGTGTATTTCAACAGAGATGAAATCTGCCCTGGAGAAGACAAAAGTCTTTACAATGATGTCATTAAAAAATTGATTGATTTAGGGGATTTTATTGGAATCAAAGGAGAGTTATTCAAAACTCAAGTAGGTGAAATATCAGTAAGAGTTAAAGAATTTACTTTGTTGAGTAAGGCTTTAAAACCATTGCCATTACCAAAAACGGATGCTGAAGGAAAAGTGCATGATGCCTTTACGAATCCAGAATTGAGATACCGTCAGCGCTATGCTGATTTAGTAGTGAATCCGCATGTAAAAGAAGTATTCATTAAACGTACAAAGTTGTTTAATGCCATGCGTCAGTTCTTTAATGATAAAGGCTATTTTGAAGTTGAAACACCAATCCTTCAGCCAATTGCAGGAGGAGCAGCAGCTCGACCGTTCATGACGCATCACAATGCTTTAGATGTTCCATTATATATGAGAATTGCCAATGAATTATATCTGAAAAGATTGATTGTTGGTGGATTTGAAGGTGTTTATGAGTTTTCTAAAAACTTCAGAAATGAAGGGATGGACAGAACACATAATCCAGAATTTACAGCCATGGAAATTTATGTGGCTTACAAGGATTATAACTGGATGATGGACGGAACAACAAAAGCGACCTTTGGTGAACATGAAGTTGACTTTAAAGCACCTTATAAGCGTGTGACCATGCGTCAGTCAATTATCGATTTTACTGGATTTGACATTCAGGGAAAATCGGAAAAAGAATTGGCAGATTGGTGTAAAGCCAACGGAATTGACGTGGATGACACCATGGGAAGAGGAAAGTTAATAGATGAAATTTTTGGTGAAAAATGTGAAGGCAACTACATCCAACCAACTTATATTACAGATTACCCAAAAGAGATGTCACCTTTATGCAAGGTCCACAGAGATGATCCAACTCTAACTGAACGATTTGAGTTAATGGTATGCGGGAAAGAGATTGCAAATGCCTATTCAGAGCTAAATGACCCGATAGATCAAAGAGAACGATTTGAAGAGCAACTCAAATTAGCTGAGAGAGGTGATGATGAAGCAAGTCAATTCATTGACCATGACTTTTTAAGAGCATTAGAATACGGAATGCCTCCTACATCAGGATTAGGAATTGGAATTGATCGACTTGTGATGTTTTTGACGAACAACCCTTCAATTCAAGAAGTGCTATTCTTCCCTCAAATGAAGCCAGAAGTTTTTGGTAAAAAGGGACCAGAATTAACTGACTCTGAAAAAGTGATATTAGACATTCTTTCTAAAGAAGGAACCATGGATTTAAACGTTTTGAAAACGGAAGCTGGTTTGTCTAACAAGCAATGGGATAAAGGGATTAAAGGTCTAGGTAAGCATGGGTTAACTAAAGTTACCAAAACGGATGATGCCTTGTTGGTAGAGTTAGTTGGATAAAACTTAATCTCAAATGAGTTCTCCAATTAAATTTTGTTTTTATTTTGGTTGTTTGCTTCTTGCTTCCTGCAATCCATATGCAGGGTCTTCAGAGGATTCTGTAGATACAGATGATTCAAATGAAGAAGTCCTTATCGTGGACTACAAGTCTGAAGAACAATTGGCAAAGTTTAACACTAAGGAGTTAGGGTTACCTCAACCTAAGTCATTTAGAGATGAAATAAAAAAAGTCACCAACTTCAAAGAAGAAATCAATTATTCTGCCTTAGACAGTATGTTTGAGGCAGGAATTGATGTGAATGAAGTTTTTAAAGATAAGGTTACTACCGAAACTGGTATAAAACCAAGATTCACTTTAAAAAAAGGGTTTTATACTATTTCGACCGGAACAAAAACAGAGATTTATCTTTCAAATGCCATGGACGTTGCGCTTGACGCATATGCTCTAAAGCGTACTGAAAAATGTTTCGATCTCGCCCATTTTTTACTTTCAAGAGGGTTTGACCCAAATAAAGGTGGTGTTCCTGCTTTGTATAGATTTTTGAAAAGTAGCTCAAAAGGG